>NZ_JAFEVM010000008.1:0-90089 GCF_016901105.1 Treponema sp. Marseille-Q4523
CAAAAAATGAATTGATTTTCGGATTTGGAAATATGGATATGATCCGTCCATAAATATGGCATACACACAACACCGTTTTTAAAGTCGACACGACACGTCACGACACGCATAATTGACAGAGCGCCGTTTTATCGTTATATTAAAAAAAATTCGTTTTGGAGGAAAGCTATGGCCGGAGCAAGTAAAAACTCCCGTACATCGGTTTCAACGCATAAATTCATGTGTCCCGACTGCGGCGGAGAAATCATAATGAAGACCATGTTCGAAAAAGGAAAAATTAAAAATCTCGCCGAATGCTCGAAGTGCAAACGGACGGAGCGGCGGCCGAAAGATTTCAAATAATTTTTTTCGTTCGACGACGCGAAAACCGCACTCACGGGTGCGGTTTTTTTATTTAAGGGCAAATTCGATTTTCTATATTTTGTAATTTTCGGTCTGTTTTCAAGATTCCGCCGATGCTTTATCTCCGTGTTGCTACGGAAGCGAAAAAATCCGGAATTGATGAGAGAAAAAAAATTACACAGTTGACCGACGCGATTTTTTTCGCTATAGTAAATAACCGTATCGGTGATTCTTTACCGGCACATTTCGGGCTATAGCGCAGCTGGTTAGCGTACAAGTCTGGGGGACTTGGGGTCCCGGATTCGAATTCCGGTAGCCCGATGAACGAGGCAGGATCGGAAGTTTTGAAAATTTCCAATCCCGCCTCATTTTTATTAACCCGATTTTTCAAACGCTTTCTTACTTTGTTATAAGGGTTACCGTAACGGGGATCGACGCTTCAACGCTTTCTCCGCGCATGAGCTTGAGCGCCGTCTGTACGGCAGTCTTTCCCATTTCAGCAGGAAGCTGAGCGACCGTTGCCGCCATGCGGCCGTCTTTTACGGCGATAAGGGCATCGTCGGTCGCATCGAATCCTACGATAACGATATTTTTTCCGGCAGCCGCCGCGGCTTCAAGTGCGCCGAGCGCCATCTCATCATTATGCGCGAAAATACCTTTTATATTCGGATTCCCCTGCAAAATATTTTCGGTCACGGACATTCCCTCTACGCGATTAAAGTTCGCCGTAAGGCTTGCAACGACGTTCGCCTTTCCGTCAACGGCTTCATGGAAACCTTTACCTCTGTCGATTGCGGCGGAAGAACCCGGTATCCCCTGAAGTTCCGCGATATCCGCAGTCGATCCGGTAAGTTGTAAAAGATATTCCCCCGCCATCTTCGCGCCTGCAACATTGTCCGATGCGATCTGACAGGCTACGCTTTCGCCGATAACCGCGCGGTCTACCGAAATCACGGCAATTCCGGCCTTTTTGGCGGCGGCAACAGCCGGTGCGATTGCAGAAGAGTCTACGGGATTGACGATAATCACGCGAACTTTTTTTGACACGAGGTCTTCGATATCGCTCGCTTGTTTCACAACGTCATCGCCCGCATCTACGACCGTCAGCTCGATCCCCTGCCCCGCAGCTTCCTGCTTCGCTCCTTCGACAAGCGTCACGAAAAACGGATTGTTCTGTGTCGATACGGCAAGCCCCACCGTATTTTTAGCCTGCTGTTTTACGCAGCCTCCCAGCACTAACGCGGAAAGCGCAATAATACCCATCACCTTTTTCATACAACCTCCTGCTATGAGATAAAACAAATCCCTGCTTTACCATGTACGTACGATCATAACCGTCCGCACAAGTTGCAAAGCGTTCACACCGTTTAGAAAAAATTCCAAAACCCGAACGACAGTCAACCGGCGGGATTTCCGCCCTGCAGATCAGCGTTTGCGATCGGACAAGACGGCGAGCAGAATAACTGCGGCTTTTGCAACTTGCTGATAGTATGCGGAAATACCGAGTATATTCATGCTATTGTTGAGCGTCGCGATAATCAGCGCGCCCGTAATTGTCCCCAATATCCTCCCGCGTCCGCCGCTCATACTCGTTCCGCCCAACGCGACGGCAGCGATCGCGTCAAGTTCGTAGCCCTGCCCCATCGTAGGTTGCGCGCTGCCGAGTCGCGAAACGATTATCAATCCCGCAAGCGACGCCATCAATCCCGAAAGACCGTATACGATCATCTTCGTTCTGCCTATTGCAACACCTGCAAGAGCCGCCGCTTTACTGTTGCTTCCTATAGCGTAAATCTTTCGTCCGAGAACCGTTGCAT
Source organism: Treponema sp. Marseille-Q4523 (assembly GCF_016901105.1). NCBI lineage: Bacteria > Pseudomonadati > Spirochaetota > Spirochaetia > Treponematales > Treponemataceae > Treponema > Treponema sp. Marseille-Q4523. The sequence goes on from NZ_JAFEVM010000008.1 coordinate 2,160, forward strand.
GGAGCATAAAATAAAATCCCGCAAACAAAATAAAAAGGATTATTACGGGAATAGGAATACCGGCAAAACTGCCTTTGCCGATCCCTTCCAAAAGACGGCTGCCTCCCAAAGCGGAAATCGGACGGCCTTTACTGAAAATCATCGTTGCGCCGCGGTATGCAGTCATTGAAACCAACGTCGCGATAAACGGCTGGAGCCTTCCCTTTACGATCATAATGCCGTTCAGTATTCCGAGTACGATTCCGATCGCAAGCGCTATGAGCATCGCAAGCGGTGCGGAAAATCCGCTCTTGATCATTCCAGCGCACAATATCGCCGAAAGACACAGCGTTGAACCGACGGACAAATCGATTCCGCCGGTAAGGATTACGCAGGTCATTCCGAATGCAATGAGTCCGTTTATCGCAGATTGCCGCAACAAAGAAAGTACATTACCGACGGAACGGAATTCGGGACTGATTATACACACGGCAATAACAAGGAACAGCAGCGCGATCTGCGCACCGTAATCCTCAAGCTTTTTCGCCGTCTCTCGAAAGTCAATCATGCAGCGCGCCTCCTGTCGCAAGCGTCATTATCTTATCTTGTGCGGCATCGCGACGTTCAAGCAGGCCGGCAGCTTTCCCGTCGTGTATGACTAAAATCCTATCACTCATACCTAAAACTTCCGGCAATTCGGAAGAAACCATGACGACGGCAGCGCCGCCCTCCGCGAGTTTTGTGATTATCGAATAAATTTCCTGCTTTGCACCGACATCGACACCGCGTGTGGGTTCGTCGAGTAAAAGAATTCTCGGTTCCGTATGCAGCCACTGTGCAAAGACGACCTTTTGCTGGTTACCGCCGCTGAGATTTCCGCATATATGCTCGCCGCCGGTACACTTTATGCCGAAATTACGAATCGATTCTTCGCTGAGCCGCGCTTCTTTTTTGCGGTTTAAAAAAATACGCATATCCGTTATAGACGGAAAATTCGGCAGATCGAGATTGCAGGTGATCGAATTATCCAGCATCAACCCTTCGTCTTTTCTGTCTTCCGTGATAAACGCCATTCCCAGTTCAATCGCTTTTGCAGGACTGTGATTTTTCAGCGGCACTTCTTTTCCGTCGACAAAAATCCGACCGCCGTCCGCACGGTAACTTCCGAAGATCGTCTTCATGATCTCCGACCGCCCCGCACCCATGAGCCCCGCAATTCCGAAAATTTCGCCCGCTCTGACTTCAAACGAAATATCGGAAAACATATCTTTCTTTGAAAGCGAACGGACTGCAAGACGCGTTTTACCGAGCGGGATATCCTTTTTTTGAAACAGATTCCCCAGCGGCCGGCCGATCATCATCCGTATGAGCGCATCCGGAGTTGTCCCCTCAGCGGGCACCGTACCGGCGTATGTACCGTCGCGCATAACGGTAATCCTATCGCAAATTTTGAATATTTCGTCCATGCGGTGGGAGATGTACACAAAAGCTACGCCCTTGTCTTTCAATATGCGGATAACCGAAAAAAGTTTTTCGACTTCAGTTTCCGTCAGCGCTGCCGTCGGTTCGTCGAGGATGATGACTTTTGCATTTCCCAGCAAAGCCTTCGCAATTTCGATGATCTGTCTTTGACCTACGGAAAGCAAAGCGAGCGGCGTAAGCGGATTAAGCTCGACTCCCAAAGTATCCAAAACGCGCTGCGTTTGCCGTCTCATCGCTTTTTTGTCAAGCACGCCGAATTTTCCGAATACTTCACGCCCCAAAAATATATTTTCTTCGATGTTCATATCGGGAAAAGTATTGAGCTCTTGATAGACAAAACTTATTCCCGCTTTTTCCGCCTCTTTGGGATTCGCAAACGAAACTTCTTTGCCGTCGATATACAGTACACCCGCATCTTTCAAATGGACGCCGGTGAGTATCTTCATCAACGTCGATTTCCCGGCACCGTTTTCCCCCATAAGGGCGTGAACTTCTCCGGGCATAAGGGAAAATTCGGCATTATCAAGAACAAGAGCGTTTCCGAAATGCTTTTTTATACCCTGCATTACGATATGCATCTGTGTGCCCCTTCCGCCGTCCGCCTAAAATATACAAGCCGATTGTAAGATGATATTCGCATACGGACTCGCTTCCCCGCTCCGCACGACAGCCTTGCACGATAAAAGCTTTTTTTTGAATTCTTCATGCGGCATAAAATCCGTCCTGACACCGGGTAAAAGCGTTTGGATTTCTTTGAGCACTGCCGGATTTTTTACGCGTATCTCCTCCGCTAAAAAAATCTTTTCGACGCTCATATCGTTTACTACGGCTTTAAGAACCCGAACAAAATCCGGCACCCCTTTTTCAAGCGAAATGTCGATCAATTCCGTTTCGTCGGGGCACGGAAGTCCGCAGTCGCTTATGCAGATTGTGTCGGTATGCCGCATATACGACAATACTCTCGAAATATCGCTGTTCAAAACCCCTGATTTTTTCATATCCGCCTCAGTTAATCGATTACGTAATCGATTAACTATACTGAATGATATCATGAACAACAAGAGTTGTCAAATTTTTTAGAAAATTCGTTTACACGATTCGCGGATTATCAAATGCGGCTCAAGAATAATTTTTTTTACATCGCGGCTTGAGTTTTCAACCTTTTGCAGCAGACGTTCGGTCGCAATCTCGGCAATCTCTTCTATAGGTTGCGCAATCGTCGTCAACGTCGGCGATACGACAGCGGAAAGTTCCGTATTGTCGAATCCTATGACGGAAATATCGTCGGGAACGCGTACGCCGTATGCAGCGGCAGTATGAATAAATCCGATCGCCATCATATCGTTGCACGCGAACACCGCCTGCGGCATTTCCGAAAGGAGATGCAAGTGTAAAAATGCATCCCTTCCTCCGCTGTAATGAAAGTCGCCGCCGTATACAAACTTTTCATCGAATGCAATGTCGTTTTCTTCAAGCGCCCTCTTAAAACCCGCCATACGCTGCATACTCGAAGAAATTCCCTCGGGTCCCGTTATACATCCGATCTTCGTAAATCCGAGTCCGATCAAATAGGACGCAGCGTCATAACCGCCCTTTTCATTGTTTACGATTATATTGTCGGCGGAACCGTGATGCACATCGCGATCAACGATAACCGCAGGAACCGAAGCCGTTTCGCATTTCCGAATATCGCCGCCTGCCCCGTTGCTCGATATAAATATAACTCCGTCAACTTGTTTGGAAATCAGCATATCGATGTAATACGACTGCTGCGCGGCGTTGTTGTCCGTATTGCACAAGATGATATTGTAGCCCAATGAAAAACAAACCCTGTCTACGGCGCGCGCGATTTCAGCAAAAAAAGTATTCGTACAGTCGGGAACGATCAGCCCCAGCGATTTGGAAGCCCCGCCCCGTAGCCTCCGTGCAGCGACATTCGGCTTATAATTCAGTTCCCTTACCGCCATAGCTACTTTTGACCGCAAATCATCGCTCACATAACGCGTATTGTTGAATACGTGTGAAACCGTCGCAGTAGAAACTCCGGCACGCTTTGCTACTTCATAAATCGTAGGATTCATCGGATATGAATTTACCTCATAATTTTTATTTTTACAAGATAAGATACAGTCGGTCGGTATGCATCCGGCAACAGGCATTCGCCATGCGGCGTTATTTTTTATACTACCCGCTGCCCCTGCCGACGGCCGCATCGATTTTATTTGACGACTTTAAAATATACCGATATAGTATAAGCATACGGCAGAGCTATCTGCAAAATATAAAGATGCGATACAACGCAGTCTAAGGAGTGTAGCTATGGACAAATACGAATGTACCGTGTGTGGATACGTGTACGATCCCGAAAAAGGCGATCCGGACGGCGGCATAGCGCCGGGCACAAAATGGGAAGACATCCCCGACGATTGGGTATGCCCGCTGTGCGGCGTCGGAAAAGATTCGTTTCAAAAACAGTAAATCGATCTGAAAACCGCCGTTAGAGAGTATAATGTGCGCGTTCTCCGCCGATAAGGCGCGGACGAGTACGCGCGCATACGACGTGTGCCGCTCCGATGCATTTTTGTTCGATGCGGACGGGAACGGCCACATCGCGCAAATGCATGCCGATAAGCGTATCGCCGATATCGATCCCGGCATCGGCTTTTATATGCTCCGTAACGGCGGGTTTTTCGAACAATCGGTACGCCGCCGACGCGAAAGAGCCGCCTGCGTGAAGCCACGGAACGACGGAAACCCTCTCATAACGATATGTTTCAAGGCAAGCTTCTTCGATGACGAGCGCTCGGTTCAAATGTTCGCAGCACTGAGCTGCAAGGAATATACCGCGCGGTCGCACGATATCGTATATCGCTTTAAAAACTTCCCTTCCCGCCTCTTCACTCGAAGTCGTTCCGATTTTATTTCCGAGTATTTCGCTCGAAGAACATCCGACGACGAGGATGCTTCCTCCCTTCAGTTCCGCCTGTACAAGCAATTCATTGACGGCGTTTTTTACATCTTCGGTAATCAGGCTCATATTCATCTTCCCCTGTTTTAGAGATTTCCTTTCATTATTATTGCGGTATGTTTTTTATCACGCTATATGTATTTATATATTCGATTATCTTCCGTTCGTATGCTTTTCGGCCGAGCACATAATTGGCCGCGTGGGGCGCACCGGGCACGATGAGCAGTTCTTTCGGAGACGCGCACGCTTCGTAATTTTGCTCGGACATATACGGCGGCACAAAAGTATCCGCATCGCCGTGAATAAAAAGCACAGGGATCGTATTTTCGGAGAGCGCATCGAGCGTCGAATATTCGCTCAAACCGAAGCCTGCAATCGCGCGGGTAAGCATATCGGAGATCACAAGTATCGGAAAACGGGGCAAGCGATACGACGTTTTCAGAACGTGTGCTATTTCATCGCGTGCAGAAGTATAGCCGCAATCGGCGATGATGAATGCAACGTTTTCAGAAAGTTCCGTACCGGACGCCATGAGTACCGTTGCGGCTCCCATCGACACGCCGTAGAGAATGATCGGAAGCTTTCCGCCGTTTTTTTTATCGACAGCCGCCGCCCAATCGCGGCAATCGAATCGCTCTTTTACGCCGAACGTAAGATACTTACCACCGCTCTCCCCGTGCGCTCTTTCGTACGGAAGCAAAACATTCCATCCCCGCTCATGAAAAAATTGCACGGCAAGCGAAAAATTTGCCATAGGGTTTGCGTGATAGCCGTGCATACACACAACGGTTCCCTGTGCATCTTCCGCACGCACGTACCATGCCGCAAGCTTGATACCGTCGACCGATGTGATATACATTTTTTCTTTTTCCATGCGGTAAAAAGCATCGACTGCAGCATGAAGTTCGGGAAGATAGGCTTCGAGTTTCGGTTCTCCTTCAAAGACATCCGGCGTTTTTTGTTTTCGGCGCGAAATCGTCGGACGAAAGAACAATATGTATACGAGCAGCGTCACAACGGCGAACAAAGAGGCAAGGACGCCGAACACGATAAAGACCATACGCATATTGCAAGTATACCGCTTTTGCGGAATTACCGCACTATGGATATGCCGAAAAAGATAACCGTCTTTTGCTACAGCCCCGATACCCCGATACGATACGATCACTAGACAGTATGACTAATACATATTATCATTTCAAAATATCGGTTTGATACAACACATGTACGGTACGGCCGAAATCGAATTCCCGGCGCTGCCGTGTTTATGAGAAAGTTTTTATGAGGAGGATGTACTATGAAAAAATTAGGTATGCTTTTATGCATTTGTTTGACGGCCTGTCTGTTTTTCGGATGCGGCGGAAAATCGAAAGCGGGAAAAGCGGCGGGTGAAAAAGTATTCCGCCTCGCCGTCGTCGATCCGCAGGTTCCGCTCGATATGCATTTAAACACGTATTCCGATATCATGCGCCTCACCGACAATGTCACGGAATCCCTTTTCATATCGCGCGAAGACGGCTCCGTCGCTCCCGTTCTTACAGAGGCGATGCCTTCCTTTTCGCCTGAAACGCTGACGTATTCTTTTACGATCAAATCGGGCGTACTATTTCACAACGGTAAGATGCTGACAAGCCGAGACGTAAAATATTCTCTCGAGCGCGTCGTAAAAAAACAGAGCATGGCGAGCCTTCTCGAAACGGTCGTCGGATACCGCGAATTGCAAAGCGGCTCCGCAGCCGAATTGGCGGGCATCAAAGTGATCGACGACACGCATTTTACGATCACGCTGTCCCGCATCTATACGCCGTTTCTCGCAGCGCTTTCGACGCCTTACACGGCGATCTATCCGGCGGACGCATGCGAAGAAGCCGGCGATACGTGGGGTACGAAAACGCTCATCGGAACGGGACCGTTTAAGCTGGGCAGCTATACGCCCGATGTCGGTGCGGAAATGTCGAAATTCGCGGAGTATCACGGAGGCGCCGCGCTCCTCGATAAAATCAGCTACAAATTCGTTCCCGATGCGAATACGCAAGTGCTCGAATATCAAAAAGGCAATGTCGATTTTGTCGGTTTGAAAAATTCGCTGTACCCGGTGTATGCGAACAATCCGCAGCTGAAAGATCAAATTCACAGCTATCAGATGGTCGGCGGATATTATTTCCTGCCGAACGTAAAAGTGATCCCCGACGCAAGAGTGCGCGAAGCTCTTTCGCTTGCGGTCGACAGAAAGGCGATCTGCGAAAGCGTACTGCACGGCACGGCATCCGTTCCGAGTTCTTTTATCCCGCCGGCGCTTATCGGTCACGATAAAAACGCGTCACCTTTCGAATACGCCCCCGATCGCGCAAAGGCACTGCTTGCCGAAGCGGGTTTTGCAAACGGATACGATCTGCGCGTTACGGTCATTTCGTCGAACAGCTTGGGTTTGCAAATCGCAACCGCGTTTCAGGAAGAAGCGAGACCGGCAGGCATCAACGTTCAGATCGAACAGGTAGACCGCTCGGCATGGACGGATATGAAGCGGAACGGCGGCATCGACTGCAGCGTAAGCAACTGGTACGTCGACTACAGCGACCCCGACAGCATGCTCTACCCCGTCAGCGCGGGCAGAGTCGATCTCTCATCGTCATTTTGGCATAATTCCCGCTTTGAAAAATTGATGGACGACGGAGTGCTCACCGACGATACGGCCGCCCGCCAAAAGATATACGAACAAGCCGAGCACATTTTAACGCGCGAAGATTTCGCGGCGCTCCCCCTTATCAACGAAGTGAATTTTTATCTGCTGAATCCGAAAGTAACCGGCTTTACAATCGATTCGGCAAACCGCATCTATTGCGGAAGCGCCGACATTCAATAATGTCAACCGTGCGCCGCGCGGAACGCGCGGCGCACGCTATTATTAAGGAAATACGATGGCCGCATATATAGCAAAAAGATTGCTGCAAACCATTATTGTCATATTCGGTATCACGCTGATCACCTTTATCCTGCTGCAAGTCGTTCCCGGAGATCCCGTAGCGATGATGCTCGAACGGAGAGCAACGCCTGAAACGATTGCAGCTGTCCGTCACCAGCTCGGTCTCGATATACCTCTTTCGCGGCAGTATGTAAATTTCATCTCAGGTGTCGTTCGTATGGATTTCGGCGTTTCATATTTTTCAAAAGAACCCGTTATCCTCGCCCTCTCCCGCGCGTTCCGCGTAACGCTCAAACTGGCGATGATTTCGTTTTTATTCGCCGTCGCGCTCGGTATCGGCTGCGGACTTGCGGCCGCGTTGAACCGCGGTACGTGGATCGATTCGGCGTTTATGGCGCTGTCGGTATTCGGCGTGTCGGCGCCTTCGTTTTGGATCGCCATCATTTTGCAGATCGTATTCGGTTTGAAATTAAATCTCTTTCCCATTTCCGGATTCGATTCACCGGTCGCCTATATTTTGCCGAGCATCGCACTCGGAACGCGGTATGCCGGAAGCATCGCGCGCATAACGCGGACAAGTATGCTCGATGTCATCAAACAGGATTATATCCGTACGGCGCGCGCAAAAGGCGTAACACGGAGCGCCCTCATCATACACCATGCGCTTAAAAACGCGATGATTCCGATCGTAACGCTCGTCGGAACGGAACTCGGAAATATGCTCACCGGATCCATGCTGATCGAAAAAGTGTTTTCCATTCCGGGCATCGGAAAACTTGCCGTCGATTCCATGACGAACCGCGACTTGCCGCTGCTCGAAGGAACCGTCATGTATATCGCATTCGTTTTTGTCGTCGTCAACTTGCTCGTCGACGTTTCCTATGTCCTCATAGATCCGCGGATACGCTACGGCAAAGGAGAGGCATGATGAAAGCGTTTTTTTCTTTTTTTAATAAACAAAAACGTTTTGCCGACGGTATCGTAAACGGCGACATAGAATATTCGAGCTATTATAAAGACAGCTTTAAACGATTTCGAAAAAACAAAGCTGCGATGACCTGCCTCGCAATCATTTTGCTGCTCATCGCCGTCGCGATCTTCGCACCTCTCATCGCGCCCTACAATCCGAACCATCAGGATTATCAATCGGTACTCGCTCAACCGAGCGCGAAACATTTGCTCGGCGCGGACGAATACGGACGCGATATCCTGTCGCGCATCATATACGGCACGAGGATTTCGCTGAGCATCGGCATCCTCGCGCAGCTCCTCGCTTCGCTCATCGGCATAACGCTCGGCTCCCTCGCAGGCTATTTCGGAGGTATCGTAGACGCGGTCATCTCCCGCATCATGGAAATATTTTCCGCGTTTCCGGATCTCATCTTCGCTATGGCGATTATGACGTTTTTGGGACAGGGTATTTTGAATCTCTATATCGCACTCGGTTTTTTGACATGGGTCAGAACCGCGCGCATGATCAGAGGAGCCGTCATACAGCTGAAAGAAAAAGAATACGTGGAAGCCAGCCGTGCAAGCGGCGGCAGGTCGTTTCGGATCATCGTCAAACACTTGATCCCGAACTGCCTTTCAACGATCATCGTACTCGTAACGCTCGGCATCCCGCACGCTATCATGTACGAAGCGTCGTTGAGTTTTCTCGGTCTCGGCATCCAGCCGCCCACACCGAGCTGGGGCAATATGATAAGCGCGGCGCAGTCGGTTATCGGTTTTTTGCCGATATACAGCATTATGCCCGGCGTGGCGATCATCATCACCGTCATAACGTTTAATATTTTCGGGGACGGACTGCGCGACGCGCTCGATCCGAAGCTTCGTGTTTGAGGTAGGGTTATGATCGAAGAAACGCTGCTGAAAGTCGATAATCTGAGCACATGGTTTTATACGGACGACGGGATTGTCAAAGCCGTCAACGATGTATCGTTTTCGCTGAACAAAGGGCACACGCTCGGTATCGTCGGAGAATCGGGCTGCGGAAAAAGCATCACCTCTCTTTCCGTCATGCGCCTCGTCGACTCTCCCCCCGGAAAGATCGTCGGCGGAAAAATTATATTTAAAGGCGAAGATCTCTTGGCAAAAAGCGAAGAAGAGATGCGGCGAGTGCGAGGTAAACGGATCGCAATGATCTTTCAAGAACCGATGACGTCTTTAAATCCCGTGTACACCGTCGGCCGTCAAATAGAGGAAGCGCTTTTAATTCACGAAACGATGACGAAAAAAGAAGCGAAGCGGCGCGCTCTTGAAATGCTCCGCTTAGTCAGAATTCCGCTGCCGGAAAAACGATTCGACGAATATCCGCACCAGCTCTCCGGCGGTATGCGACAGCGCGTCATGATCGCGATAGCGCTCGCATGCAGTCCCGAACTTTTGATCTGCGACGAGCCGACTACGGCGCTCGACGTAACGATACAAGCGCAGATACTCGCCCTCATCGACGAACTCAAAGAAAAAACGGGAACGTCCGTCATAATGATCACGCACGATCTCGGCGTCATTTCCGAAATCACGGACGAAGTGCTCATCATGTACGCGGGCGAAATCGTCGAATACGCGCCGAAAGCGCAACTCTTTAAAAATCCGCTTCATCCGTATACGCAGGGTTTGATTGCGTGCGTTCCGAAACTCGGCCGCGATTCCGACAGACTTCAGACGATCGAAGGAACGGTTCCGTCTTTCGACGATATGCCGGCCGGCTGTACCTTTTGGCCGAGATGCCCGTTCGCGGAGGCGATCTGTAAAGAGAAAAAGCCCCCGCTTATAGACTGCGGCAATCGGACGGTACGATGTCACCGTTATACAGACAAAAAGGAGGACGCCGATGGACGATAATAATACGCAACACGCTCCGCTGCTGCAAGTGCGTCACCTCAAAAAATGGTTTCCGATGAAAAAATCGCTTTTTACCTTCGGCAGATCTTACATCAAAGCCGTCGACGACGTGAGCTTCGATCTCGAAAAAGGCGAAACGCTCGGCGTCGTCGGAGAATCGGGATGCGGAAAATCGACGATGGGACGAACGGTTCTTCGGCTCATAGAACCGACAAGTGGATCCGTCATTTTCAAAAAAAACGATTTAATAAAGATGCGCGGCAAAGAACTGCATAAAACGAGGAGCGCGATGCAGATCATTTTTCAGGATCCCTACGCATCGCTGAATCCTCGTATGACGGTCGGAGAAATCATCGCCGAACCGCTCGACATACAGCTTCGAATCGGCGTCGAAGAAAAACGGAAGCGCGTCCTTGAAACGATGCAGATCGTCGGTTTAAACGCAAAATACTACAACCGCTATCCGCACGAATTTTCCGGCGGACAGCGGCAGCGCATCGGCATTGCGCGCGCCATCATTCTTCGGCCGGAAGTGATCGTCTGCGACGAGCCGGTTTCGGCGCTCGACGTTTCCATCCAAGCGCAGGTTATAAACCTGTTGCAGGAACTGCAGGAAAAAATGGGGATCGCGTATATCTTTATTTCGCACGACCTCAGCGTCATTAAACACGTTTCCAACCGCATCATCATCATGTATTTGGGACACATCGTCGAAACGGCGGCGAAAAAAGACATCTACGAAAATCCTGCGCACCCCTATACGAAAGCGCTTCTGTCCGCCATTCCCGTTATCGAAGAAGGCAAAAAAGAAAAAATCATTCTCGAAGGTGATTTGCCGAGTCCCGCCGATCCGCCGTCGGGCTGCGTATTTCATACGAGGTGTTATATGGCGCAGAAAATCTGCAGCGAAGTAAAACCCGAAAACAAGGATTTGGGCGGCGGCCATTTTTGCGCCTGCCACTTTTGTAAATAAAACGTGCCGAACGCCGAGGGCGCGCACGGCTAAAATTTTTTTCGGAAGTTCATACTTTCTGTAAAAGTTTTATAGGAGGACGATACAAAGCGCCGTCTAAAATATCGCCGTCGCTTTGTATCTCGAGTTTGCACGGATGTTTGCAGGAGACGTGTATACATATCGTTTCGATAAGAATCGAATTGAATATGATACATTATATTTTGCAAACTCGACTATCTAACGTGTGCGCTCACGCGCACGGCTAAAAACTTTTTCGGATGTCGACACATCCTGCAAAAGTTTTTATGGAGGAAATATGAAAATCACCGATATCAAAGTTCAGGCGGTGGAAGTACCGCTCAAAGAGCCGTTCCGCATTTCGCTCGGCGTTATAACGCATGCGAAGAGCGCGATCGTCACCGTCGAAACGGATGAAGGCGTCGTCGGATACGGCGAAGGCGCTCCCGGAATTTTAATAACGGGAGAAAACCTTCCGGGGACGGTCGCCGGTATTGAAATCATGAAAAGCGATCTGATCGGGCTTGATCCGCGCGATTTGGAATCGATCTATTGGGCGATGGGGAAATCGCAAGCGCACGCGCCGAGCGCAAAAGCCGCAGTCGATATCGCCTGTTACGACATACTTGGAAAATCGGCGGGTATGCCCGTCTACAAGCTGCTCGGCGGCTTAAACAATTACATCGAAACCGATATCACCGTCGGTATAGATACGCCGGAAACGATGGCGGCAAAAGCGAAAGATTGGGTTGCAAAGGGCTTTACGACGATAAAGACGAAGGTCGGCACGAATTTGGAAGACGACGTCGCGCGCGTCAAAGCGATCCGCGCCGCCGTCGGACCGCAGGTCAAAATACGAGTCGATGCAAATCAAGGCTGGTCTGCAAAAGACGCCGTCAGGATCATCGAGCGCTTAAACGAATACGATTTGGAACTCGTCGAACAGCCCGTCCCCTACTACGATATCGCCGGTCTTGAATACGTCACCAAGCACACGGACGTACTCATCATGTCCGACGAAAGCTGTTTTACGTCGCACGATGCGCTGCACCTCATAGAGCGCAGAGCGATCGATGTGCTGAACATAAAGCTTATGAAATGCGGGGGCATCAGAGAAGCGCTTAAAATCAACGCGATATGCGAAGCGGCCGGCGTCGAATGTATGCTCGGCTGCATGGTCGAAGAGACGAACGTCGGCGTTACCGCGGCCGCAAGCCTCGGAGCGGCGGTAAAAAATATTACGCGTGCGGATCTCGATGCAACCTTTTCTTTAAGCGCACTGCCCTTTAAAGGCGGCATGCATGTAGAAAACGCGAACCGTATAACGCTTGCCGAAGAGCCCGGATTCGGTTTTAAAGGTTTGGAAAAATAGACGCTGCAGGATTCGAAGAGAGTCGATAACGCAGCACGAGGAGATATAGAACTTATGTATTCCGATTTGAAATATTTGGAAGTACCGCTTCCAGAAGACGTACAAAAATTAAAATGGTACGGCGATTTTACGGCGCTCGATGAATGCATCGCGCACAAACTGCAAAAGGATATTCCGCACGCGCTTCGAAAACGCCTTGAACTCGAACGGGAGATCGTCCGGCGCATTCCGCAGCAATATCCGTATTCGAAGGAAAAAGCGCTTGAGTTGTTAAAGGATACTTTTAAAGATTTTACGGAAAGCGAATTCCGCCGCCTGTGGCTGGAAAACGCCGTCGAATGGATTTACCGGGACGGTGTCGTGTACCTGCACAAACTCTTTATCGACAACTTGGTAAAGACGCGGCCGGACTTCGCCTCGCGCTGCATTCATCCCGAAAATTTCGACGATTCGGCGGCAAACTTTGCGCTTTTAAATACGGCGATCGACGAGATAAAAAAAGAAGGACGGCTGACGTATTATTTCCGCATCAAAAGTACGCTGAAAGTCCCATCGTCATCCGTCGCAGCTTCCGATGCGCTGTGCGTTCACATACCCGTTCCCGTCGAATACGCGCAGGTAAAAAATTATAAACTGCTCGGCACGTCTCCGAAACCCGATTACATCGCCGCAAGCGATTACCCGCAGCGCACCGTCTGCTTTACTTCTCCCGCATCGGAGTGCAAAAAGTTTTCAGTCGAATACGAATTCGAAAATCACATCGAGTATAGGGAACCGGCGGCGGAAAAAGTATCGGACGCACAGCCGACGTTCTATACGGAAGAGCAGGCACCGCACATACGCTTTACGCCGTACATAAAGACGCTCGCTTCGGAAATCATCGGAGAAGAAACGAATCCGCTTGTCAAAGCGCGGAAAATATACGATTACATTACGACGCACGTCATGTATTCGTTTGTGCGAAGCTATATCACGATCGACGCCATTTCCGAATACGTCGCATCGGGATTAAAAGGCGACTGCGGTATTCAAGCGCTGCTGTTTATCACGCTCTGCAGATACGCGGGCATTCCGGCGCGTTGGCAAGCGGGATTGTACGCGACGCCGCTCCGTGTCGGAAATCACGACTGGGCGCAGTTTTATATCGCACCGTACGGCTGGCTTTTTGCGGATTGTTCGTTCGGAGGATCGGCGTACCGTCACAAGGATATGAACCGCTGGAATTATTATTTCGGCAATATCGATCCGTACCGGATCCCGCTCGCATCCGACTTTCAGCATGAATTTGCGCTCTCCGCCGGAAACCTCAGAAACGATCCCTACGACAACCAAACGGGCGAAGCTGCGGTAAACGGAAAAAATTTATTCGGCGACGAATTCGATGCGAAAGCGGAAGCCGTCGCAATTCAAAAGCGATAAGACGCGAAAAATTTTTTGAAAATACAGCGCTCGTTTGCATGATAGGCAAACGAGCGTTTTTTTTACGTGTAAAACTATCGGAAGGAAAGCAAGGCGTATACGAACGGACTTGGCAAGGCGAACAAAGCCGCACAGGCACTCAAAGCGATAAAAAACATACGTATAGTCCGGTACATTGATTTTTCAATAAACATCGTATCATACATCAGCTCCGTTTCTGGCACCATGGACAAAAGTATCGGAAATCCGGACATCCATACGATTTTTCGATCTTCGGAAAAAGATATACGATATCATTTATGCAACAAGCCGGAAATATATTGCTCCATCGCATTCGAGCCGCTGAGCTTTGTCGCAGCTTCTACACACTCATCCGTTTTTTCATCAAAAACAGCACCGTGCGTTATAAGAAAATCCGCTACGACGAATGCATTTTCCCGTATCGCAATATTCAATGCCGTATATCCGTTTCTTTTGGCCTGCCGCCTGTAATTCCAATCCCACAGAGCGATATCGCATCCGTACACTCGCGCGTCGATATCCGCGCCGTTATCCAAAAGCAATTTCAACCAAGGGATCAATTTTTTTTCTTCGATTCCCGAATAAGTACGGGAAGAATGCAGATTCGGAAATTTTTCCGATTGTATCACCGACGAAGAGGACATGCGCGACAAAAGGCCGCGTTTTCAAATCGGCTCCGTATTTAATCAACAATTCGGCTTTTTCATACGCGGTATCGGTATCCTTTTCTTGAATTACTATCCAGAGCGGATTATGATATGGCCATGGATTATATCCGTCGTTTCGCGACATTTTGTTCGGATTATGTCCTCTTGCAAGCATATCCGCCATTTTTTCCGTAGAAGAATCCGTTACCGCCTCATAAAATCTGTCATCGTCCGTCATCGGCCAAATTCCGGGTTTTACTTCTTTTATGATGTCGGAAATAAATTCTCCCGTAAAACACAACATACAAATCGCAAGCGTTATCCCCGGAATCATCGTAATAATACCGGCAATACGGTTTTTTCGAAAAAGCATGATTCCCAAGAGGATAACCGTACCGCATATAGCGCATAAAATAACAAATGCAAAAAACAAATATGACACTATCATGAGAGCCCCCGCATACAAACTGCACGCCTTTGAAGCTTTTCCCAAAAGCAAAAGGGCTGCCCAAAAAGTCCCTTCTTTTTCGACAGCCCTTCGATCGGCCGTATCTTAGACCGATGTTATTGATTATTAATTTCTACAGTGTGCATCGCGCACGGTCTTAACCGTACGTTGCGATAAAAACGCCGGCCGCTATCGCGGTTCCGATAACGCCTGAAACGTTCGGTCCCATCGCATTCATGAGCAGGAAGTTCGACGGATCGTATTCCATGCCGACTTTGTTTGCGACGCGGGCGGCCATGGGAACGGCGGAAACGCCTGCGGATCCGATAAGCGGGTTGATCTTTTGATTTTTCGGCAAAAAAATATTCATCAATTTCGCCATCAAAAGACCGCCTATCGTCGCGATGATAAATGCGATGAGGCCGAGCGCGATGATACCGAGCGATCCCGGATTGATGATCTTTTCGGGCGTCATCTGAGCGCCGACGCCGAGCGACAGCAAAATGGAAACGATATTCATCAATTCGTTTTGGATCGTTTTGGAAAGACGTTCGACGACACCGACTTCTTTAACAAAATTGCCGAATGCGAGCATACCGATAAGAGGCGCCGCAGGCGGCAAAAGCAAAATAGTCAGGATGAGCAGCATAAGCGGAAAGAGAATTTTTTCCGTGCGCGAAACGGGACGGAGCTGCGGCATCGTGATGCGCCGCTCGTGATGCGTCGTAAGCAGTTTCATGATGGGCGGCTGGATGAGCGGCACGAGCGCCATGTACGAATACGCGGCAACGGCGACGACGGCCATCATTCCGGGAGCGAGCTTTCCGGCAACGTAGATCGTCGTCGGACCGTCGGCACCCCCGATGATCGAAATGGCGCAGGCCTGCAGCATATTGTAATCGACATCGGGAATCAAATTGAAAAGGGCAACACCGAACATCGTCGCAAAGACGCCGAGCTGTGCGGCTCCTCCGAGAAGCGCGGTTTTCGGATTTGCGATGAGCGGGCCGAAGTCCGTCATGGCGCCGATCCCCATAAAGATGAGCATCGGGAAAAATTCGTTTCCGACGCCCGCCGTATAGATGATGTGCAGCATACCGTGAGGCGCTTCTATCATGCCCGCTCCGAGGATGTTCGCAAAGACGGTGCCGAAACCGATCGGAATCAAAAGAAGCGGTTCAAAGCCGCGCGCGGCTCCGAGATAGATTATTAAAAATCCGATCGCGATCATGATGAGGCTGTACCACGCGGGAACCTGCGCTCCCGCAAAAGGATCGTCCGCCTGCTGTGCCGCGGATGCGGCTGCGGCAGCCTTTTCCGCCGCCCTTTCCGCAACGGTTTTCGTGTGGATCATCTGGTAGATGCCGGTATTTTCCCAAATGTTTTCGATAAAAGTTCCGACATCGATATTTTTGATACCTTCGGAATTTTTAATCTTTGCGGTATTTATCGTGCGGAACGATGCGCGCTCTTCGTGTGTGTTTTGCGCAAACGCCGCAGGCCGTACGAGAGCAAAGACCGATGCGATGCCGAGCATCAAAAACAGCGTAATAAAGATGTGCCGCGTACTGGGTTTTGTCGTATTCATACTGCCTTCCCTTATTTGATTTCAGCGAGCGCCTGACCCGCCGTAATCTGAGAACCCGGCTGAACGAGGAAGTGAACGGCGCCGGATGCGCCTGCTTTGATTTCCAATTCCATCTTCATCGACTCGATCATGATAACCGTCGTATCGGCTTTTACCTGAGCGCCTTCAGCCGCTTCATAGCGCAAAAGCGTTCCGGCAACCGGCGCGTTCACGGGTTTCCCGCCCGTCGGAGAGGCAGGAGAAACGGGAGCCGCTTTCGGTACGGGAGCAGCTGCTGCGGGCTTCGGAGCCGGGACCGCCGCAACGGTGCCGCCGAGACTTGCGATAACTTGTCCCGCCGCAATCTGAGAACCCGGCTGGGCGATAAAGTTTACCTTTCCGTCGGCCGGAGCTTTTACTTCGAGTTCCATTTTCATCGATTCGATCATCAAAACGGTGTCACCTTTTTTTACTTCGGCGCCGTTTTGCGCGACGTAGCGCAAAAGCGTTCCCGCAACCGGAGCTTTGATATCCGCGCCGCCCGTAACGACGGGTGCGGATACGGGTGCAGATGAGGGGGCGGTATCGCCGAACGAAACGTTATACGACGTGCCGTTTACAATGATGGTATCGCTTCCCGCGCTCGTCGTAACCGAGTAGGGAGTGCCGTTTACGCTTACCGTGTAGGATCCCGATTTCGGCGCGCTTGCAGAGGCGCTTTCGGAAGCGGGTTTTCCGCCGAAGACTTTTTGCGCGTCGACCGGTCCCTTTGAGCGCTCTTTGAAAAACTTTTCGGCGACTTTCGGGAACATCGCGTAAGTCAAAACGTCTTCGTCGCTTCCGTCTCCGCCCGCTTTTTTTGCATCTTCGACACATTTATCCCATTCGTTTGCGATGAGATCGGCGGGGCGGCACGTAACGACTGAGTCCATATTGTTTTGCTTGAGCGCTTCTTTTTGCAGATCGGCGTTAACCGTCGCAGGCGTCGCTCCGTATCTTCCGGTGAGGAGATCGCGGAATTCCTGCGTGAGGCGCGCATAGCGTCCGAAAAGCA
Organism: Treponema sp. Marseille-Q4523; assembly: GCF_016901105.1. NCBI lineage: Bacteria > Pseudomonadati > Spirochaetota > Spirochaetia > Treponematales > Treponemataceae > Treponema > Treponema sp. Marseille-Q4523. The sequence goes on from NZ_JAFEVM010000008.1 coordinate 19,860, forward strand.
CATTGAACACCGCCTGCGTACCGACGATTTGGCTTGTCGGAGTTACGAGCGGCACGTAGCCCACGTCTTTTTGCACGAGCGGAATCTCTTTCAATACGTCGTCGATTTTATCCGCCGCACCCTGCTCTTTCAGCTGCTTTTCGAGGTTCGAAAGCATACCGCCAGGCACTTGCGAAACGAGAATGCGCGTATCGGCTCCGTGGAATTTCGATTCGAGGGACGCGTAGTGTTCGCGCACGTCGCGGAAATACGCCGCGATTTCGAGGAGCGCTTTCGTGTCGAGTCCCGTATCGTATTCGGAACCTTTGAGCATTTCGACGACGGTTTCCGTCGGGCTGTGGGACGTTCCCATCGCCATGGAAGAAATGGCCGTATCGAGGACATCGGCTCCCGCTTCCGACGCTTTCAAAAGCGTCGCAACGCTCAAGCCCGTCGTCGAGTGCGAGTGAATTTCGATCGGCATGTCGACTTTCGCTTTGATCGCTTTAACGAGGTCGTAGGCTTCAAAGGGTTTTAACAAACCCGACATATCTTTGATACAAATCGAATCGGCACCGAATTCGGCATAGCGCTTGGCCAGATCGGCATACACTTCTTTTGTGTGATAGGGCGTCGTCGCGTAGGAAATCGCCATCTGCACGTGTTTGCCGGTTTTTTTTGCGGCTTTCGCCGAGCGTTCGAGGTTACGCGGATCGTTGCACGCGTCGAAAATACGGAAAATGCCGATACCGTTTTTTGCGGCGGCTTCGACGAACTTATCGACGACGTCGTCGGCATAGTGGCGGTATCCCAAAAGGTTTTGACCGCGCAACAGCATCATGATCTTCGTGTTGGGCATCGCCGCGTGAAGTTTGCGCAGGCGTTCCCACGGATCTTCATTTAAAAATCGGATGCACGAATCGTAGGTCGCGCCTCCCCATGCTTCGGCGGAATAGTAGCCGATTTTATCGATCATCGGACATGCCGGAAGCATATCCGCAGTTGTCATGCGCGTTGCGAGCAGCGACTGATGCGCGTCGCGTAAAACGAGTTCCGTAATGTGGACTTTCTTTGCCATGGTGTTTTCCTTGATGATTTATTTGTGAACGGCGGCGGCGATCGCGGCGATAATCGCGTCGTCGTGCCTCGCCGGTGCAGGTGCGGGAGATTGCGCGGTTTCTTTTTTTTCTTCATTATCGAGTTTGAGCGCGCGGAGCACAACGTGAAGCAGGTACATGCACGCAATCATGATAATAAGAAAAGAGAATACAACGCCCATTCCGAGCAGCGTCAGTATGCCGCTCTGCTGAAGCATTTCAGCTATTGTCATATTTCCTCCAACGCGGTATTGCGCTCGCAATACCCTATTAATTTAAAAAAACGATTGTTTCGATTGTAGAATAATGCGGCCTTTTTTTCAATACATACGATAGAGTATCGCGTTTTCAATGACCGCAGCTAAAACAGATCCTGCATGGTATACACGCGGCCTTTTTGCAGCGTTCCGGTTTTCAGAGCGGAAGAAAATCGTTCGAGAGAACGGACGGCGCCGATCGCAAATCCCTCTCGGCTTCGAGCGCGGTGCGTAAGTTCGATCGTGTCGGCTTGTCCGTCAAAAAACACGGTGTGCTCTCCGGGATTCGAACCGCACCTCGTGCTCGCAAGGCTCAGTTCGTTTTCTTCGGGCTTTCGGTGAAAGGAGTCGGAGACGATTTTCGTTTTCGTCGTATATTCGACCATAATGCGCCGTGCGATTTCGAGCGCCGTACCGGACGGACTGTCGGCTTTTTGATTGTGGTGCGCTTCCCACACCGCAACGTCGTAGTCCGAATACTCCTTCATAAGGCGGGCGGCTTCGGAGACGATTTTGTAAAACATATTGACGCCGATGGAAAAATTCGACGAATAGAGTAAAGCGCCGCCCGTATCTGCGGCACGTTTTTCCACAGCCGGAAGACTCTCCGTCCAACCCGTCGTTCCGACGACGAGCGGGATCGAAAGCGGAAGGAGTGAGTGTATATTTTCGACGGCAACCGACGGCCGGCTGAACTCGATGACGCCTTCGGCTCCGGAAGATTTTACCGCACGAGCCGTATCGGTCGCCGAAGCGGGTTTTACATCGGCATCGGGAGAAAAGGGATCTGCGGTAAGAACGATGCGGTGGCCGAGCCGTTCCGCAGCATTTTTGATCATGTGCCCCATCTTTCCGTAGCCGACGATCGCAATATTCATACATACTCCAAAATTATTAATTATTAATTCCGTTATCAACTTTCAAATTCGAAACGCCGAAGGTCAAGAAAAATACGCTTTGTGCAGTACGCGCACGGTTTTATCGGCTTCTTCGTCGTCGACGATCATACTGATATTCACTTTGCTCGCGCCCTGACTGATCATCTGCACGTTGATATTTTCATCCGACAAGGCTTTAAATCCCGCCGCGAGGATCGCCGAAGAATGCAGCGCGTCGCAGATGATCGACACGATCGCTTTTCCGCTCCGTGTCCGCACTTCGGCGACGTCGCTCAAATCGCGGATCAAACCCGAAAGATCGGTCTTTGTATTTACCGTCAGCGAAACGGACACTTCGCTCGTCGCAATCACGTCGATGCTGATATTCCATTTTAAAAACTGATTGAATATGTGCGCAAGAAAGCCGACCGCGCCGAGCATGCGCGTCGAAGCGATATCGATCAGCGTTACATGTTTGACGCCCGTGATCGCGCAGACGGGAGACGCTTTTCCGTTATGCGTTTCGACGATGATCGAACCCGGACTTTCGATATTGTACGAATTCTTTACGCGGACGGGAGTCGCGGTACGGCGGCAGGGAAGCATCGAACGCGGGTGCAGTACTTGCGCGCCGAAAAATGCAAGCTCCTGCGCTTCTTCGTACGTTACTTCGCGTACCGGCTTCGCGTCGGGACAGATGCGGGGATCGGTCGTCATGATACCGTCGACGTCTTTCCACGTTTGAATCTCTTCCGCGCCCGTCGCCGCCCCGATGATCGTCGCAGTCAAATCGCTTCCGCCCCGCCCGAGCGTCGTAATATTTCCGCTTTTGTCTTTTGCGATAAAACCCGTCACGACCGGAATGCGCTCGTCTTTTCCGGAGGCATACGCATGCAAATGCTCCGGTATCGATTGCCACACTTCATCGAGCAGTTCCGCCGACATAAAATTGCCGTCGCTTACGATGCCGATATCCCACGCATCGTACGATAAAGCGGGTATCCCTTCTTTTGCCAAATAAGCAGAGGCGATACGCACCGACATGCGTTCGCCGAAGGACACGAGATAATCGCGCGTGCGTTTTGTCAATTCTTTTATCATCGAAATGCCGGTCAAAAGCTGCGTCAATTCGTTTATTAAATCTTCAATCGTACCGCTCGGCAATCCGAGTTCGCGTAAAGTTTCAAAATGAAGAGAAGCGATACGCTCCATGCTCACGACTCCGCCGAGCGCTTTATCGGCCGCTTCGAGGAGGTGATCGGTCGTATCGCCCATCGCGGAGAGCACGACGACCGGCCTGCGTTTTTGATACGCTTTAATGATGGATGCGACATGCCGGATGCGCTCCGCATTTGCGACTGACGAGCCGCCGAATTTCATAACTATCATAGCTGTACTATAACAATGCGCGCAGTCTTTTGCAAGTTTGGAGACGCAGTTTACGGACGCAGTTGCAGACGATTTTCGCCATCCTTAGCGTAATCGCCGATCTTTTTTTTATATATGTTCGTGCCACTACACAAGAGCTTACAGATCAATATGCGGAATTTACATCCCGCTCCATTCGGGATATTATAGTTTTGTAAAAGGAGCTTTACAGATGATATCGTTGCCATCAGGAATTCCCCTAAATAAAGATAAAGTACCCGCACAAGATGCCATAATTTTTCTAACCGATAAATACGGTAATACAAGCGATAAAACAGATCAAATTATGAATATCACCTACGATACGGTTTCAAAATTATGGCATATCAATTTTATCGGGAATGAAAAAACATTCCGCTATAAAAATGAAAATGTAAAAATAATAAAAAACAGTCTTAAAGATAAAGCATCCGTTGCCGTATTCGATTATCTCATGCAGATGGCCCGATTCAACGATATTAAAAATGAAGAAGGGCAAAATCTGCTTGTAAAGAGACTTGAAAAAGCCCGCTTTGTTAATGAAAAATCAGTGCTGACAAAATATCTCAATCCTTTGATTAACAATTCCGAAGAGCATAATACTGAAACTATGATATTTCCCTTCGGCTGTAACGGCAGCCAGTTTAAAGCCGTTGAGACGGCTTTGCACAATCAAGTGAGCATTATTCAAGGGCCGCCCGGCACAGGAAAAACTCAGACGATTTTAAATATTATTGCAAATCTAATTATACACGGAAAGACGGTTCTTGTCGTTTCCAATAACAATACCGCAACCGCCAATGTTTATGAAAAACTTTCGTCCGATAAATATCAACTGGATTTTATATGTGCAACGCTCGGTAAAAAAGAAAATATCGATAATTTCTTGAAAAATCAAAGTACATCATATCCGGAATATCTGGTCGCATGGAAAAACATACTTCCTGTTTCCGAAGTACTGTTGGATCAAGAGATAAAAGGACTTCGCACATACTTTGCCGACCAAGAGCGGATTGCACAACTTAAAACGGAACTTTCCGCATTGGAAGCGGAAATCAAATATTTTACAATGAATAATATTCCAGAGCGTTACAAGACTAAAAAACTCCTTAATAAATGCGCTTGTGAAATACTGTCGATAACCGAAGAGCTGCAATTCAAATATGCGGATTCGATAAAGGAGAAGTTCGGTCTTTTTACAAAATTACGACTGTTTATTAAATACGGAATCGGAGGATTGGATTTTTGGAAAATAGAAGAAGAAAAGTGTTTGTTTACGTTGAAATCGATTTATTATGAGGTGAAATCAAAGGAACTCCTTAAGGAATTTAATGAAAAAACGATCGGTTTAAAAAACTTCGAGCCTAATACGGTTTATGACAAATGCTTACAAAATTTGAAATTCGCTGTTGCCCGAAAATATTCAAAAAAGATTAAACGGACGCAATTTAAAGACGGCAGAGAGATTTATTTTAACCCTGCAAAATTTACGGACGAATATCCGGTGGTTTTGAGTACCGCTTTTTCTTCAATATCTGCAATAGGGAATGGAGCAGGTTTTTTATATGACTATGTAATTATGGATGAAGCGTCTCAAGTTGACGTTGTGACCGGCGCATTAGCTCTTGCGTGTGCAAAAAATGCCGTCATCGTCGGCGATAAAATGCAGCTTTCGAATATAATAGGAGATGCGGAGAAGCCGGCAATAGAGAAATTATTTACACAAACAAAACTCCCTCCCGGTTACAATTTTATAAATAATTTTTTGACGTCGATAGAAATGATTTTACCGGAAGCTCCGCAAACTTTACTTCGTGAACATTATCGTTGTCATCCGAAAATTATCAATTTTTGTAATCAGCAATTTTATGACGGAAAGCTTTTAATAATGACTGAAGATCGGGGCGAAAAAGACGTACTTGCAGCAATTAAAACCGTACCGGGAAATTTTTGTAAGGATCATTGTAACCGGCGTCAAATTGATGTAATTAAAGAAGAAATACTCCCTCGTCTTTCGCATGAAGAAATTAAAAATATCGGAATAATCGCCCCCTATAATAACCAAATTAATGAAATTCATTCGCAGTTTCCGGAAATCGATACGAAGACCGTACATAAATACCAGGGAAGAGAAAAAGATACGATTATTATTTCCACTACCGATAATACGATCACCGATTTTACGGATGACGCAAATATGCTGAACGTAGCGGTTTCCCGTGCCAAACGGAAACTGATAGTAATCTTTTCCGGAAATTCCCAGCCTGAAAACAGCAACTTGGCGGCTTTGATCAGATACATTCAGTATAATAATTTTAAATTGGAAGAGAGTCGAGTAAATTCTATTTTCGATTTTTTATACTCAGGCATACGTAATGCTAAATTTGATTATTTGAAATCAAACAGAAGAATATCGAAATTCGATTCGGAAAACGCTATGGATGCGCTTCTTTGTAAAATTACTTCGGAATCGAAATATGCAAAATTCGGTTTTGTATTTGAAATGCCTCTGCGCGATATTGTCGATCGGAAATTTATGAACGAACTTCCGCAAGATTTAGCCGAATATGCATATCACAGTTGGTCTCATGTAGATTTTGTGATTTTTAATAAAGTAACCAAAGATATTCTTTTCGGTATCGAAGTTGACGGTTACAATTATCATAAAGACGGTTCGATACAAGCAATACGGGATGCAAAAAAAGAAAAATTGTTTGAATTGATGCATTTGTGTCTGCTCCGATGCAATACAAGAGGATCCATGGAAGAAGAGCAAATAAGGGAACAATTGAATATATACTTATCTGAAAAAAGCGCATCGACAGGCGAAACGGATTCGGTATTTCCGCATGCAAATATTTAATTTACAAGAAAAAATAAGGACACAGGAAACTGTATAAAAAACGTCGTCCGTTTACAGCGGCACAAACACGACGGTCTGCTGCGGGATATCGATATTCATCGCCTTGACTTCAAGCGTATCGTTCAGTTCATATTTTTTTTGCGGCACGATAAATGTTTGCATATCGAGCGACGGGATATAGAGCTGGATCTGTTTGTCTTTTTTATCGACGCACACAGCTTCCCCCGTCCACTCGGGATTTTGCAAAAGGTATACGAGCTTCCAGTGCGTTTCGCTGCACCGAGACGCTTTCCGTGCGGCAATAGACGCGATATCGCCTTCGCTGATGCGCATGAGCATATCGTCTTTGTCGATGAGCGGCCGGCCGGCCATAAACGCGCGCAGCTGTTCGTGTGCGATCAAATCGCCGTAGCGGCGGAGAGGACTCGTCACTTGGCTGTACATCGAAACGCCGATCGCAGCGTGAGGCGCAGGCGTAATGCCGACGCTGCGCTTTCGCATACAGCGGAGCAAACGAAAGTCGCCGGCAAGTCCCGGAGGCAGATCGGAGGGGATAGCGGGAGCTTCCTGACTCACGTACGGAAAGGGAATATTGTTTTTAAACGCGAAACGCGCCGCGCCTTCGCCGGCAAGGAGCATCATCTCTCGCACCGTATCGCCCGATTCGTAACGGATTTCCGGTTCGATCGAAACTTTTTTCGTCTCTTCATCGACGCTGATATGCACTTCGGGCAAATCGACCGAACAGGCGCCCGCCCTCTTTCGCCGTTCGATATTTCGTTTTGCGATATCGAACAAGGGTTTCAATTCGGGCGAATCTTTCAGCGCATCCGCTTTTTCATAGGTAAGGCGCTCGACATTGACAAACGTTTTGAAAACCGCGCAATCGGAAATGCCGCCTTTGTCGTCGAATAAAATCCGAAACGAAAGCGCGCGGCTCCTCTCGTTCAAACCGAGCGCGTAATCGGCAAGGGAAGTTTCGGCGAGCATGCGGCTCGTCCCTTCGGGCAGATACAGCGTCGTTCCGCGTTCTCGCGCGGTTTTGTCGATCGAACTGTCGGGCATGACGCTGGATGCCGGATCGGCGACATGCACCCACAGGTATTCGCCGTCCCACGCAATCGCATCGTCGGGATCTTCCGACCACGCGTTGTCGATCGCGTATGCCCTGCTTTGCACGAAAAGCCGCTCTTCTTCGGGCGGAACGGCAAGCCCCTCCGATGCCGACGTCATCGAAAGCCCGTAACGCGTCGGATACGGATTTCGCGTAAGGGGCCATACGCCCGTGTCGATGAGCAGCTTGTGCGCTTTTTCGGGCGTCTGCGAAAAACCCGCCTCCGCCATAGCTTTTGATTTGTCGGTCTGTCCGAGCGCGAGAGATTCGACTTCGCTCATATACTTGGAGTCGCCGGGAAGTTCGAGTCTTTTTTGTTTGAGCCGCTTGATAAAGGCCGCGCGCAACTCTCCTTCGTGCGCCTTTTCGTATGCCTTTTGTTTTAATGCCGCTATTTCCTCTTCGCTCCGCGGCACAAAGGCAAGCGTACCCGATTTAAAAGATGCGGCATCGAGGGCAAATTCATCGCTTTCGGAAATCGTTTTATAGACGGCAAAACTTTCATCAGCCGAAAAAGACGGGCGCATAAGCTCGGCGATATCGGCAAAAGGGACGGACGACGATGCGGTGACGGGATCGGATCGAAGCAGTTCGTAAGCTTCGGAAAGCTGCGCGGAGAGCGCTCCGTCGGAAAACGAAAGGAGCGCATCGAGACTCGAAGCGGGACCCGCATGCAGAGGCACTATATCTTTTTCACGCACTTTCAGCGACACGTATGATTTTTTTCCCGTCGCGGCCGCCGAAGGACAGTATTGAATCGCATACTTATCGCCTTCGACATCGGTGACGAGGGCGCATTGATTTTTATAGAGTACGACCGCATTTTTTCGAATCATACGGAAACTATACCGAAAAAAATTGTGTTAGTAAACGCGAACGCTTGCTCGTACGAAAGAATTACACACAAACGATCGTACGCAACGGCTGTTCGTGTCAAACGCTTGCGAGCAAACGATTGTATGTACTGCGAGATATCGTCATTCACCGAGCAGCACATTCGGCAGCCACGTGATGAGCGACGGATAATAAGCGCATAAAAACAGCACGGCGATAAGCGGAATCAAAAACGGAACGATAGCGCGGTACAGCCGTTCGAGCTTTACTTTTCCGACGTCGCCTACGATAAACAGACATACCCCGAATGGAGGAGTCACCTGCCCTATCATAAGATTCAATACGACTATCTCGCCGAAAGCACGGCTTCATCAGTTTATGCTTTCCGAACCCGACATCCGACCTATAAAACATCGGCAATATCGCGTATCGCATTTTCGACGATCTTTTTTTGTTTGGCGGAAAGCGGCGCGAAAGGTTTACGGCACGGACCGATATCGAATCCCTGCAGCGAAAGCGCATACTTTGCAGCCGGAAAAACGTTCGTGTCTACAAAGGCCTGTACGACATCGTTCAGCCTGCACTGTGCCGCGTGCGCTTTTTCGTTTTTACCCGCCGCAAACGCATTTCGAATCGCAAGGAACAATTTCGGACAAACGTTTACCGTCGTCCCGATCGTCGCCGTCGCACCGGCTGCAAGCGCGCTCGCATAGATTTCGTCAAACCCGTTTATCAAAATTTTTTCGGGATACGCTTTACCTATGCGTTCCAAATCGTAGAGATTCATCGACGTATGTTTGATCCCGACGACCCGCTCGTTTTTCAGCAGAGGGTTTGCCGTCGTAAACGAAATGCCGGTAAACTGCGGGATATTGTACACGATGATTCCGATATCGACAGCAGAGAGGATATCGAGATAATATCGATTGATCTCTTCCTGCGAATAATGATAATAGATCGGCGGGATCGCGGATACCGCACAGGCTCCGGCTTTTTCGGCATGCTTTGCCAAGTCGATCGCACTGCGCGTATTGAGAGAGCCGACATGCACGATGACCGGCACGCGGGCTTCCTCCAACACGACTTCGGCGATCGTCTTCCGCTCGTCGTCGGAAAGCAAAAGCCCTTCGCCCGACGAACCGCAGCAATAAAATCCTTCGACTCCCGAATCCGCTTCGTGCCGCACCAATTTCCGCAGCATAGTTACATTCAGTTCGCCGTGTTTATCGTAGGGCGTCAAAAGCGCCGAATACACCGCCGAACGATCGAGTGTTTTTTTTACCATGCAGTCCATCCTCCGTCCATAACCAAGTTGGAACCGGTCATATATTTCGAAGCATCCGACGCAAGGAAAATAATGGCCCCGTTATATTCGTCGGCCTGCGCCATACGTCCGACCGGCATACGGTTGCAATAATTTACCTGAAACTCTTTATCCTGCGTATCGCGGAAGACACCGGACGGCGTAAACGTGTTGACACGGATCCCCTGCTTTCCCCAATACGTAGCACAGTAGCGCGTAAGATTGTATATGCCGCTTTTGGCGGCCGAGTATGCAACCGGTTTAATAAACGCGATACCCGTCTTTTCTTTTTTGTACGCATAGATGTCCTGCACAGGACTCACCATGCCGTAAATGGAACCTATATTGATAATCGAGCCGCTTTTTTTTGCAAGCACCATCCGTCTCCCTACAGCCTGCGTCATGAGAAAAGTACCGACGAGATTTACGTTTACGACTTCGCGGAACACTTCTTCCGGAAAATCTTCAAAGGGACCGGACACTTCCGGAGGCGCGCTCGGCTGCGTATCGATACCGGCATTGTTTACGAGCACGTCGGGAGTTCCCCATTTTTTTTCGAGCGTATCGAGGAACGCGTTTATTTCGCTTTTGCTTTGTATATCGACGGCGCACGGAAAAATGCGGCCGCTTTTTGCAAGCTCGCTTCCGAACACTTTTTCGATCCGCTCGGCGCTTACGCTGCGCGCGACGACGGCAACTTTCGAATCGCGGCGATGGAATTCTTTTACCAGTTCCGCGCCGATCTGCCCCAACCCTCCGGTGACGATCACGATCTTATCGGAAACGTCGAATAACGGATCTTTCATTGTATTTCTCCTAAAAATTATTACGATATTCGCGGCAGACTCAGATACTTCCGTAAGGAGTCAGCTCTTTGTAATTCAATTCAAGTCCGAGTCCCGCCTTATCGGAAATCGTCATTATACCCTTATGCGGAATCGGTGCATCGATGAAAGTACGTTCGATCAATTCGTTGAACATAAACAGATTTTCGAGATACGCGCCGTTCGAATATGGGGCGACGATATGGCAGTGAATGACGTCGAAACCGTGCGGCGCATACGGAATATTGTACGCCTGTGCAAACGTAACCATCTTCCGCCCTTCGGTAAACCCGCCGCACCGTGTAATATCGGACTGCAGATAGTCGATACAGCCGCCGGCGATCAGATCGCGCGCACCGTAGCGCGTGTATTCATGCTCGCCCGACGCACACGGGAGAATTCCCGCCGCCCTAAAGCGCGCGAGTCCGGGCAAGTCGTCCGCAAATACAGGCTCTTCGAAAAACGTGATATTCGCATCGCGCAGCTTATACGCAAGCCGAAGCGCAACAGCCGATGAAAACGCGTTGTTTGCGTCGAGCATGATGCCGATATCCGGCCCGATCGCATCGGCGACGGCGAGCACGCGCCTCGCATCTTCATTCGGATTTTTTCCGCCGTCAACGCCGATCTTTATCTTTATCGTTTTAAATCCCGCTTCGACCATCGTCTTCGCTTCGGCGATAAGTTGGTCGATCGTATAGGAAGTCCAACCGCCCGTCGCATAGCACGGCACGGTATTGCGAGTTCCGCCGAGCATCCGGTAGATCGGCATATCGACGATCTTGCCTTTGATATCCCACAATGCGATATCGAGCACGCTCAGCGCACAGAATGCAAGACCCTTTCGCCCGACTCCACGCATATAGGCAACGAGTTCGTCGTACAATCCTTCCGTTTCGAAAGGCGAACGCCCGATGAGCTTCGGGCCGAGCGACTTCAGTATAAACGTCGCGATCGCCTCGCCTCCGACCTCGTGATAGGTAACGCCGATTCCGTGAATGCCCGCATCGGTCTTCACATCGACGACGACATAACCGATCGTTTCGACTTTGCGCGTCGAATCGGCAAAGGTACCCTTTTGTTTCGTTTCGATCAAATAGGTATCGATACCCGTAATTTTAACGTCTTTCATAGAACGCTCCTCAATGATTATTAATTTTCATCCTTTTACGGCACCGGCGGTCAGTCCCGCGACGAGCCGTTTTTGCGCAAAGAAAAACAATATGCAGACGGGGATAATCGTGATCACGCCGCCGGCAGTGAGCAAGTCCCACTGTACACCGAGCTGTCCGATCAAATTCTTCAGCGCAACCGGAATCGTCCGCGTCGCAATGCTCGTAAACAGCATGGCGAAGGTGTATTCGTTCCACGCATTCATAAAAATATAGACGCCGGTAGCAACGAGGCAGGGCACAAGGATCGGCAGAACGATCTTCGTAAACGCTTGTCCGCGCGTACAACCGTCGATCATTGCCGCTTCTTCAAGCGACGTCGGCAAATCGTTTAAAAATCCGTTCAGCAGCCATACCGAAAACGGGATGGTAAACGTCGTATACGATAACACCAGAGATGCATGCGTATGGAGCAAACCTATTTTACGCATGATCGAATACAGAGGAATAAGCAAAAGGACGGTCGGAAACATATTGTTGCACAAAAACATGCTCATCAGCAATTTTCTGCCTGTAAACAGATAGCGCGAAAACGCGTATGCGGCCAATGTCGATACCGCGAGCGACACGACTGTCGTACACAGCGCAACGATCAAACTGTTTTTCATCGCGACGAAAAAATTTACCGTCGTCGTAAATAATTTTTGATATGCGACAAAAGTAACCGAATGCGGCCAATAGGTCACTGCGCCGTACAGTTCGCTTTCCGGTTTTACCGATGTGATAAATGTCCAATAAAACGGAAAGAGTATAAATACGAGTAAAATAAAAAGCGGCAAAAACAACGACAGCAATCTTTTACCCGGATAACGAGATTCGATGACCATCAGTTTTCTCCCTTAAATGTAGAACGAACATAGGGGACGGCGACCAATGAAAGCAACACTGCAAGCAAAATCGCCATCGTCGATGCATACCCGAGATTGAGCGCGTTTCCTTTATTGTAGATATAAACGCTGAGCGTCTGCGTCGAATACGCGGGACCTCCCTCGGTCATATTGAAGATCACGTCGACGGAATTCGCCACCCATATAACACGCAAGAGCAGCGTTACGCTGAGCGTATTTTTGAGCGACGGAATCGTAACGTGGAGCAGCTGCTGTACCTTTTTCGCTCCGTCCATTTCGGCGGCTTCGTACAATTCACCCGGTACTTGCTGTAACCCCGCAAGGATCATCAGCGCAAAAAAGGGAATACCCTGCCAAATGATCGTAACGATCACACACGGGAAAGCGGTCGACGTCTGCGATAAAAAAGGGATCTTCGTTTCGATTATATGCATTCGCAAAAGTAAATCGTTCAATACGCCGAGGTTGCCGTCAAAAATCCAACGCCACATCAAACCGATAAGAACACCGGGTGTGACCCACGGAATCATACTGATAGAGCGGACAAAACCGCGGCCCATAAAATAGCGGTTCAACAAAAGCGCCAAACAAAAGCCGAATAAAAATTGAAAGCCGACGCCGAAACCGACCCACGCAATCGTCCTGAGCAGCGCACCCCAAAACAGCGGATCGGCAAACATATCGATATAATTTTTTATGCCGATAAAGCCGATCTCTTTCGGTCGGCGTAAATCGTAATTTTGAAAACTCATCAAAACGGCATTGAGCACCGGAATAAAAACGACGAACAGCACGATGAGCACAGCCGGCGCAACGAGCGCATAGGGAACATATTTATTTTTCGTTTCTAAATATTTCATCAACGGCATCCTGACTTAGGACGGAAAGCGATTTCCTTTCCGTCCCAAAAAATTTGTTAACGGGAAATTACTAGCGATACAAACCCTTTTGGAGTATTTCCATGCATTCCTTTGCCGAGATTTTTCCGGTCAAGGCCTGTGAAACCGTGTTGGGCCACAGCGTCGTGACGAATTCCGTCGTCGTATCGCGGATCGGAAGGATGCCTGCGAAACTCTGCCCGTCAAGCGAAGCTTTCATAAAGCGATTGCTTTGGAAATACTCGCGCGCGCCGACGGTTTTGCTGACGGGAATATTTCCCGTACCTTCGCACCACATCCGCTCGCCTTCTCCCGCCGCGAGGTATGCGACCCATTCGAACGCGGCTTCGGGATTTTTGCACGATTTGAAAATAGCGGTATCGGTATCGCCCATGCTTGTCCAGCGCCCCTTGCCTGAAGGAAACGGAAACGCGGATACGTCGTCGCCGAATATCTTTACCATATCGGCGGCTGAACCGGTATGATGGATCGTCATGGCCGTCAACCCCGACTTGAAATTTGCCATGATTTCGCTGAAACCGTCGCTCGTCGCCGTCGGCGGGACATAACCGTTTTTATACAGATTGATAAAATCCTGCATACCTTTGATCGCTTCGGGCGAATCGAGCTTGGCAAAATTACCGCCGGCCGCATGGATAAAGCTGCCCCACGGTTCATGTCCGTTTCTGCCGCCGCGCATACCGAAACCGTAGACATCCGTTTTACCGTCGCCGTTCGTATCCATCGTACATTTTTTTATCGCGTCCAAAAATTCCTCATACGTTTTCGGAACGGAAATGCCGGCTCTCTTAAAATACGAAGGCCTATAGTACACGTAGAGCACTTGGATATTCCACGGCATGACATAGATTTTATTCGAGCCGCCCGCCTGCTTCATCACATTCCAAATATTGGCGTCGATATCGTTTTTCTTTTCCCACTTGTCGACATAGGGCGTCAAATCGAGCAGCAGATTATTGTTCGCAAAAAGCGGCGTCGCAGTCAATTTCCACGTTGCGCAGTCGATATCGCCGCCGCCCATAGCCGCATTGAACAGGTTCTCCGAAAACGCACCTCCGTCCCACGCAGCTTCTTCGCCGATGACGGTAATGCCCTTGCCGTTTTCCGCATTGAATTTTTTGATGATATCCTGCATCAGCTGCGAATATGCGGTCGTATCCGCCCAATAGCGGAAACGCACGGTTTTTCCTCCCGACGAAGCGGGATCGTTTGCTCCCATCGCAAACACCAGCGTACCGGCAGCGATAAAGACCCATAGCCGCGACAGCATCTTTTTCATATTACCTCCTAAAATTCGAAATAAAAAGCGGCGGCGATATCTCAGACGACGCTTTTTATCCTCCTCTCATAAAAACTTTTGCATGATTGACTGTTTGTCTGACAATCCTACAATAATATTCTACACCGTATTTTCAAATTGTCAAGAAAAAAATACGTGAAATTTTCGAAAAACCGCACGAAAAAACGGGAGTTTTATCATTGACAAACGAAAAAATGTATTATAGTCTGATGTCAGACAATATGAAACCGATTATGCGAATTTCCGTTACGTCGCAAATTGTCGATTCCATAAAAGAATCGATCGAAAACGGACAATTTCCGGTCGGAAAAAAACTTCCGGCCGAATTGGAACTCTGCAAATTGATGCATGTCAGCCGCTCATCAGTCCGAGAAGCTTTATATCAGCTTCAAGCGCAGGGATATGTAGAACTGCAAGCGGGAAAAGGCGCCTTCGTCCGCAGCAAAAAACCGAACGACACATACGAAGCCATACGGCAATGGTTTATTTCAAGCGCACCGAATCTGGAAGATTTTATAGAAGTCCGCCTTGCCATAGATCCGCTCGCCGCATCGCTTGCGAGCGTCAAGGGAACGGAAAAAGAGATACGACAGCTCGCCGACATCCATGAACAGTTTGCGAAAGCGAATACCGCAAACGACGTTCCGCGCCTCGTATCGCTCGACGAACAGTTTCATTCGCAGATATTAAAGATGAGCCACAACGTGTTGCTGAAACAGATAAGCGAACTGCTGCTCAAAGAATTAAAACAGTACCGCACGATGTCGATCACGGCAAAAAAGAATTCCGACAACACCGTCGCCGAACACGGTGCCGTTCTGCAGGCGATCGCTTCGAGAAATAAAGAAAAGGCGCAAAAAGCGATGATCCGCCACCTGCATAAAGTGAGGGAAGACATCGGCGCCGTCATCAATAAAAAACGGGAGAAAGAACCGTGAAAATAAAACGCCTCGATCACATCACCATCATCGTAAAAAACCTTGAAAAGACGATGTCGTTTTACGCGGATGTTATGGGATTCCAAAAAGAGCAGACGGTAGACTGCGGCGATCACATCCTCAGATATTTCCGAGTGCCCGGCGGTCAGCGCATAGAGCTTAACCAATACCTCTACGAAGTCGCAGACCATAAGGGCAAACTCAACGACAAGGGTGCGTATCGGCACTGCGCTTTCGAAGTCACCGACATATCGGGATGGGAAAAGCGCATCACGCAGGCGGGATATCCGTTTCATATCCCCGTGCATGACGACGAAAAAAACGGCGTCTACAGCGGGCTTTTTTTGGATCCGAACGGCGTCGAAATCGAACTCATCGAATATAAAACGGATATCGCGTAGGCTGCACGGCCGATTTTTTTCGAATCATATACCGTACGTATACGTCCAATAAAATCCGAACGACCACGCCGAACGGTTTTTGCCGTCGAAAGCGGTGCGGTTTTCGTAGTCGAAATCCGCAGTAAACGAATGGCGTGAAGTGAGCAAAAACGTAAACTGAGGACGGATGTCGAAAATAAAACCGCCGTTGTAATCTTTCGTCTGCGCGTATTGGGCATAGTCCGAATCGTGCCACCGCTTATCGTAGGATCCCCACGCGAGCGACGACCAGCCGCTCAAAATCATCCTGCGGGAAATACCGAAGCGCGCGAGGATGCCCGCATAGACGGCGGGCGTATAGTTCCGATCTTCGAACCAGTTTATGCCGCCTTCGGGGCGAAGCGTTAAATCGATCTTCGGAAAACCGATCGTGACCGCCGCTCCAGTCGTCCACGCCATATCGGTTTCGCTTTTGTTCGTGTCGATCGAATCCCATCCGAACCATGCATCGACGACTAATTTTTTCGTAAACACGAGCGACGCGCCGGCATAGAGATTGCCGTTCTGTTGGAACAGCCCCTCATATGCAAAGGCCGCGTGCAAAAAATCGATCGGGTGCAGTTCGAAACCGAAATTAATAATCGGGGCATCGGTGTTTGCGCCGCTCGGAATCGCAGCTCCTATTTGGAAGAGATCTTTATAGCGGTAACGCGCACCGATCGCCGTCTTTGCGTATTTGTTTGCGACGGGGACGAAACCGACGACATCGTAGGAACCGGGCGCATCGGGGGTATACCGATAGCGGTGAGCCGCTCCGCTCCACACGTTCCAATCGTTGCTGCCGCCCGCGACGCCGTGCCGGTCGTCGTACGCCGTACTGAAACCTCCGGCACGTATGTGCGCATCGGCTTTCCACACCCAATTGCCGTAGCCGGGAGCGGGGCCGACCGACCAGTTGAGCTTTGTGCCGACACCCGCATCGAAACCTTTAAACGGATGCATTAAAAAATTGATATAATACGAATCCGACCGCGTATTCCAATGCCCGTTCGCGGCATTATTATAAGCACCCCCGCCTCCGATGCGCGGCGTAGTATTCGTATCCTCTCCGCCGTTATAGTAGTGATACGAAAGCGCCGAACGTTCGGTATTTTCGAGCGAAAAATTATCGAGCGTATTGTTACCGTCGTTCCAGCACGCAAGCGCACCCCAGTTGATCATACCGTCGATCGTAAAAATACCGACGTCTACGCGGGCTTGAAGCGTATCGATAATGCCGTAATATTTAGCTCTTTGAGAGCCGAGCGGTCCGCCGAATCCCGTCCACAGCGTATTTTCCACTCCGGTGCTCTGCAGCACTTGAGCATGAGAAGCCGCACCGATCACACCGAGAGCGGCAAAAACAATACATAATTTTTTCATAGCCTGATCGTAATCTCCTGAGTCATACAAAGAAAGTTTTAACGAGCGATTGGATATCTCGAAAAACCGGCTTTCAACGATTTTTTCGAAATCTCGACGAGTTGTAACTCACTCCAGTATCGCAAGTTACGACATCGCATTTTCAAAGTTACCTCTAAAAACTGCGATTTTTAGAGGTTCCCTAAAGTTTTCGAACAGCGACGTTTCCGATTATTTCTTTTTGCCCTGATTCGCGACGCCCGCCATTTTTTCGGCGATCGCTTTTTCGTCGCCGAGGTATTTTTTTCCGATCACTTTGAAGTTGTCGTCGAATTCGTATACGAGGGGAACGCCGGTCGGAATGTTCACTTCCAAAATCTCTTCTTTCGTCAGATTTTCAAAATATTTTACGAGGGCGCGAAGCGAATTGCCGTGCGCAACGATGAGCACGCGCTCGCCTTTTTGCATGTGCGGTTTGATTTCGCTTTCAAAATAAGGAACTGCGCGTTCGATCGTCGTCGCAAGGCTTTCGGTCAAGGGCAGCACCGATTTGTCTTTTACCGTGCGGTATGCTTCCTGCAAGCGGGGACTGCGCTCGTCGTTTTCCGTCAAAGCCGGAGGCGTTACGTCGAAGGAGCGGCGCCAGATTTTTACCTGATCTTCGCCGTATTTTTCGGCGGTCTCGGCTTTGTTCATCCCCTGCAGCGCGCCGTAGTGCCGTTCGTTCAGCTTCCACGTTTTTATAACAGGCAGCCATTCGCGATCCATCGAAGCGAGCGCAAAGTTCAGCGTGTGTATCGCGCGTTTTAAAAACGACGTGTAGCAAATGTCGAAATCGAAGCCTTCTTTTTTCAATGTGACTCCGGCTTGTTTCGCTTCTTCCTGCCCCTTTTCGGACAATTCCACATCCGTCCAGCCGGTAAAAAGGTTCAATTTGTTCCATTCGCTTTCACCGTGCCGAATAAGTACCAATTTCATATACAACTCCTATAAAAAATTTTGCAGGATGTTTCAACATCCGAAAAAGTTTTTAGTCGTGCGCATAGCGCACACGTTCAATAGTCGAGTTTGCAACGCAAACTCGAGATAAAAAGTGCCGCCGCTATTTTAGGCGGGCTTTTTATACAACTCTCATAAAAAAAATCAATCATGCACACGCCTGCGCGACGAGCGTAAAGTTCAAGCAGCGCACGACTTTACGCTATCATAGCGCATTGCGCCGTGTCGGGCAACCGGAGCGTATACGTTTTTTGGAGAATATATTTTCCGAGGCAATTGCCCTGCCCCATTTTACGGTATGCCGGCACCCTTGCACGACGGCGTCCCGCCCTTCGTCAACGGATGCAACTTAATGTACACCGTCACACACGTATACCGATCGCTTGTTTGTCAGCGGACGCCGAGCGCCGTATAGCCCGCTTCGCTTACGGCATCGGAAAGCGTTTTTTCATCCACATCTTTTGAAAGCGTAACGACCGCGTTTTTATCTTTTAAACTTACGTCCGCTTTCGTCACGCCGTCGAGAGCCGAAAGCGCTTTTTCGACATGTTGCCGGCAGTGGTCGCACATCATTCCGTCGATTGCAATCGTCTTTGTCATGTTTTGTTCCTCCGTTATATCCTTGTTTACAGCGCCGTCTGCGGCTGTAAACGTATTTGCCGCTTTGCCGTCCGCCGTAAACGCTTCGTCCGGCAATTCGGCCGGCCGCTTTTTCGCCTTCCGCTTTTTGTATATGTCGAAGAGATTCAAACGCAGGGCGTTTGTGACGACGCAAAAACTCGACAAACTCATCGCCGCCGCGCCGAGCATGGGATTCAACGCGATGCCGAACGCGGGGAACAGCGCTCCCGCCGCGACGGGAATGCCGATGACGTTGTAGCAAAACGCCCAAAAAAGATTTTCTTTGATGTTCGTCAAAACGCCGCGCGACAAGTTTACCGCCGCGCTTACATCCGAAAGCGTCGATTTCATGAGCACGACGTCGGCCGCGTCGAGTGCGACATCGGTTCCGGCTCCGATCGCGATACCGATATCCGCCCGTGTCAAAGCAGGCGCGTCGTTTATGCCGTCGCCGACCATTGCGACGCGCCCGTATGTTTGAAGACGCGAAACAACTTCGTCCTTTCCGTCGGGAAGTACGTCCGACACGACCGAGCGTATGCCGACCGTTTTTGCAACCGCCCGCGCTGTACGGCGGTTGTCACCCGTGAGCATGACGACGGCTATGCCTTCATCGTACAGAGTTCGGACCGCTTCGGCGCTGTCGGATTTTGCAACATCGGCTACGGCTATGATGCCGAGCGCTTTTTCGTCTTCGGCAAAATAGAGCGGCGTCTTCCCCTCTTCGGCAAAAGCTTCGCCCTTTTCTTTTAAGCTTGCCGAAAGTAAATGGTACTCTTCCATAAGCGCCGCATTCCCACCGAACGCGCTCTTGCCCGCGACCGTTCCGCGCACTCCGAATCCCGGAAGCGCGGTAAAATCCTCCGAGCTTTCGTAAGCAATGCGCCGTTCCGCAACGGCTTCCATAAGCGCGCGTGAAAGCGGGTGTTCACTCTTCGCTTCGAGGCTTGCGGCAATTTTTAATAATTTTTCTTCGCTCTCGTCGGTGTATATGTCGGTGACACGCGGCTTCCCCTCCGTCAGCGTCCCTGTTTTATCGAGCACGACGATGTCCGTTTTACCGCAGGCTTCGAGGGCGGCGGCCGTTTTAAACAAAATGCCGTGCTTTGCGCCGAGTCCGCTTCCGACCATGATAGCGACGGGAGTTGCAAGACCTAACGCACAGGGGCAGCTTATGACAAGCACGCTCACGGCACGAGCAAGGGCAAAGCCTGCTTCCGCACCCGCAGCGAGCCACACGGTCCCCGTACCGACCGCTAAAATAATGACGGAAGGGACGAAGATACCCGACACTTTATCCGCGAGCTTTGCCGCGGGCGCTTTCGTAGCGGCGGCGTTTTCCACCATATCGATAATTTTGCTTAAAGAAGTGTCGCTTCCGACGCGGGTCGCCCGGCACGTGAGAAATCCGTTTTGATTCAATGTCGCAGCACTCACCTCACTGCCTCGCTCTTTATCGACGGGAAGACTTTCTCCGGTAAGAGCGGACTCGTTCACCGCACTCGCCCCTTCACTCACCGTTCCGTCTACGGGAATACGCTCTCCCGGCCGCACGATAAACACATCACCGACTTTTACTTCGGACGCGGGAATCGTTACTTCCTTTCCATCACGCACGACATGCGCTTCTTCCGGCGCCAAGTCCATAAGCGATTTGATCGCATTCGTCGTTTTTCCTTTGCTGTAGGATTCAAGCGTTTTGCCGACGGTGATGAGCGTAAGGATCATCGCGGACGATTCGAAATACAGATCGTGCAGGTACGCATGTGCGCTCTTCATATCGCCCGAAGCCATCGCAAAAGTCATCAAAAACAAAACGGTCGTGCTGTATGCGAATGAAGCTCCGCTTCCGAGCGCGACGAGCGTGTCCATATTCGGCGCTCCGTGTACAAAGCTTTTAAAACCGCTCGTAAAAAATCGCCTGTTGATAAGCATGACGGAAAGCGCAAGCAGCATTTCATAGAGCGCGATCGATGCAGGATTATCGTGTACGGCGAGCGGGACGGGCCACTTCCACATCATGTGCCCCATGGACACATACATGAGCGGCACGAGCAAAACGAGAGACGCGATAAGACGCTTTACGAGGCGCGGTGTTTCCGTATCTTCAAGCGACGCGCGTTTTGATGCAGCCGTATTCGTCGGACGTACATCTTTCATATCGAGGGAAGCGCCGTAGCCCGCTTTATCGACTGCAGCGCAGATCGCCTCGGCACTTGCAGGGGATACAAAATCGACGTTCATCGAATTCGTCAAAAGACTCACCGAAACGCTTTCGACGCCGGGAACTGCGGCGACCGCTTTTTCGACATGGGCGCTGCACGCAGCGCACGTCATACCGCTTACCGAAAATTTTGTCATATACATTGCCTCATCATTTGAGTCCTTTTATTAAACTCATCGTTTCATCGATGATTTTCGTATTGCCCTTTTTAATCTCTTCGGTAACGCAGCTTTCCAAGTGGTCGCGCAAAATCACATAGCCGAAGGTACGAAGTGCGCTTTCGGCGGCGGAAACTTGAATGAGCACGTCTCCGCAGTAGCGGTTTTCGTCGAGCATCGATTTGATACCGTTCAACTGTCCGATGATCCGATTCAAGCGCGAATGGAGCTGCCTCACGGACGTTTCTTCACGCGGCGTGTGTTTGTATTGGCAGTGCGCACACGTCTTCTTCGACGCCGTCTTTTCCTTGCCGTTCTTTGCCATTATTTCTCCCTGCAAAAGCTCATCTTCACTATAATACCCCCACTGGGTATATGTCAAGCGCACAGTCGGACGGATGGGTGGCTGCAAAAAATCAAATCCAAAAAAACGCAACCGGCATAGACACTCACCTCTCCCTGTACAACCGCGATACAGGAGTATGACACGTACACAAAAAACGATTTTTATGCTATACTGTAATCATGCCGATGGTTGTTTTGAATAATTTGCCGTGGTTTTGGCTCATCGTCGTCGTTCTCTGCATCGTCATCGAATCGCTTACGCTGGCGCTCACGACGATTTGGTTTGCGTGCGGCGCTTTTGCGATGATTTTTTTGTCGCTCGCACCGATTCCGTTCCGGTGGCAGCTTTTTATTTTTGTCGCGCTTTCGCTCGCGTTGCTCATCTTTACACGGCCGCTTGCGGCAAAAAAACTGGCAAAAAAAATGCCGACGAACGCGGACAGCCTTATCGGTAAAAAAGTACTCGTCACGGAACGCATGACGGAGTTCGATAAGGGAGCGGTAAAAGCGGGCGGCATCGTGTGGACGGCACGGTCGGAAAAAGGCGAAACGATCGAAAAAGGGGCGGAGTGCAAAATCGTTCGGCTTGAAGGCAATACCGCCGTCGTCGAGTCGATATAATTTTTGGAGGAAATATGAATTTGTATGTTATCATCGCAGTGATCGTTATCGTCATGGTGCTCGTCATCACGAATATTCAAATCGTTCCGCAGGCGCGCGCTTTTGTAATCGAGCGGCTCGGCACGTATATCACGACGTGGCAGACGGGTTTGCATGTAAAGACGCCGTTTATCGACCGCATCGCAAATAAAGTGTCGCTCAAAGAGCGCGTGCTCGATTTTCCGCCGCAGCCGGTCATCACAAAAGATAACGTTACGATGAAAATCGATACCGTCGTCTATATGCAGATCACCGATGCGAAGCTGTACACCTACGGCGTCGAAAATCCGATGCTCGCCATAGAAAATTTAAGTGCGACGACGCTGCGCAATATTATCGGAGAGCTGGATTTGGATGCAACGCTTACGAGCCGCGATGTCATCAACACGAAGATGCGCTCGATACTCGACGAAGCGACCGATCCGTGGGGTATCAAAGTAAACCGTGTCGAAGTGAAAAACATCATGCCGCCGGAAGCGATCCGCGAAGCGATGGAAAAGCAGATGCGCGCCGAACGCGAACGGCGCGAAAAGATATTGATCGCAGAAGGGCAAAAGCAGTCGGAGATCCTCGTCGCAGAAGGACAAAAGCAGGCACGCATCCTCGAAGCCGAAGCGCAAAAGCAGGCAACGATCCTGCATGCGGAAGCCGAAAAAGAAGCGCAGATACGAAAAGCCGAAGGCGAAGCTCAGGCGATCCGCGAAGTGCAGCAGGCGACGGCAGCCGGATTGCAGATGATCAAAGACGTGCACATCGACGAAGCGGTCGTGAAGCTTCGCAGCCTTGAAACGCTTGAAAAAGCCGCGAACGGACAGGCGACGAAAATCATCGTGCCGGCGGATTTTCAAAATCTTGCGGGCGTCGTATCGGCGATCGGCGAAATCGGAAAAAAGTAATCGACGCTTTCAAACGGGCGGCAGCCGTGCAAAAGGCGCCGTCCGAAAATCGGTTGTTTTTCGTCGGCTCCTCTCACTGCAGATTTTTCTTTTTTTTAATCGGCAAGCGCGCCGTCGAGTTCTTTCGAGATTTTTTCTTTATCCAAATCCTGTCCGATGATGCAGAGCTTTATCATTCTGTCGCCGACTTTCGCATCCCAATCTTTTTTCATCTGCGGATTTTCCGCGAGCACTTTTTCCTGTTCGGCTTTCGGACACGCGGCAAGCCATGCGCCCGAGTACCCCGCTTGTATTTGGCGGCCGCTCGTTTCGAATACCCACGCCATATCGGGTTCGTCTTTAAACCACATGACGCCTTTGCAGCGGATAATGTTTTTCGGCCAGCGGTTCGCATACGAATCGAGCTTTACGCGGTCGAACGGTTTTCGCCTCGTATAGATGAACGTGCTGATGCCGTATTCGTCTTCGTCGCTGCCGCTGTCGCCTTCTTCTTTGTGGTGGTGTTCGCCTTCTTCTTCCTCTTCTTCGATCGCACGGCACCAGCCGGCGCTTCCGTATACTTTTTCAAAATCGAACGATCCCGTGCCCATGATGTCTTCGACCGGTACTTTGCCGTTTTGCGTTTCGATGATCTTTACGTTCGGATGAATCGTATTGATGACGGCGCGGACTTTTTTCAATTCGGCTTCGCTCACCAAATCGATTTTATTAATTAATAATGTCGAACAGAATTCGATCTGCTGAACGAGCAGCGATTCGATGTCGTCTTCTTCCTTTTCTTTGAGCAGCGCATCTCCGCCTGAAAATTCGTCGACGAGGCGCTTCGCGTCGACGACGCCGACGACATTGTCGAGTTTGCCGTTTGAAATCGTTTCGAGTTCCTGGGCGATCGGCATGGGTTCGCATACGCCGCTCGCTTCGATCATGATGTAATCGTATTTGCCCGTTTTAATAAGATTTTCGATGTTTTGCGCGAGCTGCGTTTTGAGCGTACAGCAGATACAGCCGTTGGTAAGCGGAACGATGCTGCTCGTATCGGTTATCTTCGCGCCGTCGGCGATGAGTTTCGCGTCGACGTTTACTTCTCCGATATCGTTTACGATGACGGCAACTTTATAGCCTTTTTGATTCGTCAGAACGTTATTTAAAAGCGTCGTTTTTCCCGCTCCGAGGTACCCGCACAGGAGCGTAATCGGTGTCAATTTTTTTTCCATGATAATATCCTTATCGTTATAATATAATGAAAAAACGAAAAAATGACAAATGCGGTTTGTTTAATAAAATATATACGGCATCGATTTTTTTATCAAGCATTCGAATGCTCTTTTATAATAAAAACGACCGCGCATCGTGCACGGCCGCATCTCCCGTATAGTGCATCGGTTTGCCTTTCAATCTGTCTTCGGCATGACGAGACATCATGCCGCCCGCTCTTACAGCGGGATATTGCCGTGCTTTTTCAAAGGCGTGTCCATACTGCGCTTTCGAGCGAGCACTTCGAAACTCCGTGCGATGCGCGCGCGCGTTTCCTGCGGTCCGATCACTTCGCTGACATAGCCTCGCTTCGCTGCAATTTTCGGCGTCATTATCTCCGTTTTATATTCTTCCGACTTTGCCGCGACTTCGGCCGCCTTCGACGGATCTTTGAGTTCTTTTGCGTATAAAATGCCGATCGCGCCTTCCGCACCCATGACTGCGATTTCCGCTTTCGGCCACGCGTATACGTAATCGGCGCCGAGGTGTTTCGAACACATCGCGATGTATGCGCCGCCGTATGCTTTGCGCACGATGACGGTCACTTTCGGAACGCTCGCTTCGCTGTACGCATAAATCACTTTTGCGCCGTGCCGGATGATGCCTTTTTGCTCTTCCTGCGGGCCGGGGATAAAGCCGGGAACATCGACGAAAGTTAAAAGCGGGATACCGAAAGCGTCGCAGTAACGGACGAAGCGCGCGATTTTGTCGCTTGCATCACAGTCGAGAACGCCGCCGACACCCATCGGATTGTTTGCGACGATGCCGACGGATTTGCCTTCGATTTTCGCAAAGCCCGTGACGCAGTTTACCGCAAATTCGGCCGACGTTTCAAAAAATGAATCGTCGTCGATACAGCAGTTGATGATTTCGCGGATATCGTAACCGGCACGCGGATTTTCGGGGATGATTTCTTCGATGCGCTTCGCTTTTTTCTTCGCGTCGAATTTGTATTTTTCGTTTTGTGCGAGATCGTCGCCGAAATAATGGGGGATGTAGTCGAGCAGCGCGCGCACTTTTCGATAGCAGTCGTTTTCGCTTTCGCAGCGGAAATGCGCGACGCCCGATTTTTTCGAATGGATAGCCGCTCCTCCCAAATCTTCCGACGAAATATCCATAAACATAACCGATTTGACGACTTTCGGGCCGGTGATAAAGAGTTCGCTTATCTTGTCGATTGCAAAGATAAAATCGGTGATGCCCGGCGAATACACGGCGCCTCCCGCACAGGGACCGGCGACGATCGAAATCTGCGGCACCGAACCGGATGCGCGGACGTTTTGATAAAAGAGGTCTCCGTAGCCGCACAGCGCGTCGACACCTTCCTGAATGCGCGCTCCGCCGGAATCGTTTATACCGATAACGGGGCACCGCGCTTCGATCGCTTTATCGATGAGTTCGGCGATTTTTTTGCCGTGCATAAGGCCAAGCGAGCCGCCCTGCACCGTAAAATCCTGAGCGTATACCGCGACCGTCCTTCCGTTTATCTTTCCGAATCCGGTGATGACGCCGTCGTAGGGCAGGTCTTTTTTTTCCATACCGAAGCTCGTGCAGTTATGGCGCACACCCGAATAGATTTCCATAAACGAATTTTCATCGCACAGAGCGCGAATCCGTTCGATTGCGTGGAGTTTTCCTTTCTCATGCTGTTTTTCGACATTGTATTCCATAAGGCAATTCCTCGTTTCAAAAATAATGTAAGCGTATATTTTATGATACTCCATCATTTCCGTGTTGTCAATATGACAAAAATCTA
This sequence comes from Treponema sp. Marseille-Q4523, assembly GCF_016901105.1. Classification (NCBI taxonomy): domain Bacteria; kingdom Pseudomonadati; phylum Spirochaetota; class Spirochaetia; order Treponematales; family Treponemataceae; genus Treponema; species Treponema sp. Marseille-Q4523. Next base: position 46,267 of record NZ_JAFEVM010000008.1, read on the forward strand.
TTTTATGTCAAAATCGCATCGCAATCACTGTCGAAAATTCGAAGCTTTCAACAAACCGATGAATACCCGTAAACTGCGATCGGAGAAGCGTATTGAGTCACATAAACCTTATCGATGGGCGACGCGTCATGTCGATAAGCCCGTCCTAAAACCGCGCCTCATTTCCGCCGATAATGATAGCGACGTATCCCGCCGGATACGCAAAAATTTTCAACGGAGTTGTCATGTTCGTTTTTTCGATCGATAAAAAAATTGCCTGCGCTACCTTGTGTGTTTTTATATCATGCGCACTTTTGTTTCCGCAGACAGCGGGGAAAAGAACATCCTCCGAAAGTCCCGAAAACGAAACGCTTATCACGCGGGGCATACAGCCTGAGGTTTTATCGTTTAAATACAAAAAAGGCGATTCGTATCGAACGCTTTCGAAAGTGCACGAAGACGTTTTTGTCAACGGCAGAAAAAATCACCGTGCGGAAATCGTAACGCGAATTTCCGCAAAGATCACCGACGTACATGCCGACGGAAGCGGCGTCTGCGAAGCGACGTTTATGTCGTCCGAAGATTCGACGAGCAGTGCGAACGGCGCGCACTTTTCGTGGGGCGACGAATACAAAAGCGTATTTACGCGAAGCGCGCGCGGCGTATACGCGATGGACGATATGTATTTTATGCCTGTCGTCCGCGACTGCCCGATCTTTCCCGCAAATCCCGTCAAACCCGGCGATACGTGGAAGGCCGAAGGGCATGAGGCGCACGATCTTCGCCGCACTTTCGCGCTGCAAAAGCCGTTTAAAGTTCCGTTTACCGCTTCGTACGGCTACAAAGGAATTGTTAAAAATTCCGACGGTAGAATTTTCAACGTCATCGACGTGCAGTACAATCTGTATTTCGAAAGTCCGAAAATCGATGTACGGAAAGGCGATATTTCGGCTCGTACGGCGGAACTGTTGAATCGCCCGAAAATCACGATGGGATATTCGCATCAAACGCTCTACTGGGACAACGAGAGGGGCGAAATCGATCACTATCATGAAAATTTTAAAATCGTTATCGAAACCTACTACGGCGACACGTTTACGTTTCAGGGAACGGCGGAAGCGGAAGTGACCGAATTCGAGCGTGTCAACGACGACAACACGATGCAGAAAATTCAGGACAGCGTCGCGAAGCTCGGACTTGAAGACGTATCGGTAAAAAAAGGCGAAAAAGGATTGACGATCAGCCTTGAAAAAATTCAATTTCTTCCCGATTCCGCCGTCCTCCGCGAAAGTGAAAAACGAAAACTCGAAAAGATCGCCGATATCTTAAAATCGTATAAAAACGATCTGCTCGTTACGGGGCATACCGCGCTGCGCGGAAACGAAAAAGCGCGGCAAATGCTTTCCGAAGAACGCGCGCAGTCCGTCGCCGATTATCTGATCGCACTCGGCGTGCGCGATTCGTATCACGTGTTTACGCAGGGAAAAGGTGCGGCCGAGCCGGTCGCGACAAATCAAAGCGAAGAAGGCAGGTCGCGAAATCGCCGCGTCGAAATCACCATCATGGACGAATAGCGCGCCGTCCGTTTGCAAATAATACGGAACGTTCGCTCGGTGGGGCATCTCAGCTTACAAGCGTTTTTTCGTCGGCAAGCGCATCGAGGATCGATGAGAAAACGGCAAAGCTTTCGGGAGTCAGTGTCCGCTCGGTATCGTCTTTCGTGTTTATCAGCCGCCACGTTCGGGGTACCATCGATTCCAATTTTAATAATTTTTCTTTCGCTTCGGCATCGCTTTTCGCATCGACGGTGTGATTGACAATGTAGTTTTCAAGAGTTTTTTCTTTTATGAGAGATGAAAGATACGTATCCGCTTCGTCTTCCGGCAGCATCGTTACGGCGACGGCGGGAATGCCGCATGCGATAAAACCCGCGTTATCGCTGTATGCAAACGGAAGCGTAAGCCATCTCCGCGAAGCCGAACGGCGCAAAAGCTCTTCGGCGCGGTCTTCGAGAGCTGCAAAGCGCATTCGAAATCCGTACGATACGGAGAGCGGTAAAATCGTTTTGCGAAGAATCGGGATCGTACCGCGGCCCATGCAGTCGAACACATACACGTCGTCGTTTGTGATACCGAGCCGTTTAAAAAGAGACGCAAGCGAAAACGCGCCTTGAGAAGCGACGCCTCCGGAAGAGAATTCTTCGCCGTCCGAAAAAAGCAGGCGGACATTGTGAAAACCGAAGCGGCTCTGCAAGCGAGATGCCCAATCCATGAGAGAAAAATTCGCCGCGCTGTTGTCGTTCGCTCCGGGACTTCCGGGTACACGGTCGTAATGCGCGATCACCGTTTTGATTCTGAACTGAGGATTATACTGCGACGTCGGGAATTTTACATATACGTGATTTTTCCCGGCAACCGGCATCACGACGCTTTCAACGCCGCGCTCTGCAAGGTAGGAGCGGATAAACGCGCATCTGTCGCAGCCGTCTGCGATATAGTCGGAAAATCCTGCGGAAAGGAAATTCATAAGACGAGTATAGCATAAAAAAAAGCCGGAGTGCATCACTGCAGCCGGCTTTCCGATTTTCGATATAAAACGCGGCGAACCGGCTACCGGCTATCTCCGCCGTTATCAAATCTCGGACGGCGCGGCGGGCGTTCTTCTGCGACGTTGACACGCACACGGCGGCCGTCGATCTCTTTGCCGTTCATGTCGGCGATCGCTTTGTCTGCGGCAGCTTCATCCGTCATTTCGATAAAGCCGAAACCCTTTGACTGATCCGTAAAGCGGTCTTTAATAATTACTGCTGAAGCGACTTCACCGAAAGAAGCGAAGCTGTTTTTCAGAGTATCCTCCGTTGTGGCATAGTTAAGGTTGCCGACGTAAATTTTTTTGGACATATACGATGTTCCTCTTGCCGAATACGGCATTTTTTATTTGCTGATGCCAGCTGCAATCTGCGTTTTCTGAATACCGTAATCTGAAGAAACATACATTCATACGAAATAAAGCTTTATCAGAACTGTCTTTAGAGAACCAGAATCATATTAAAATTAGTAGAAAAAATAAACCGTGTCAAGTATGCGATTCGATTCGCCTGCCGTACTTCGACAGCCGAACATGCATACACATCCGCCCTACTCCAAAATCGCGCTGCCCGTATACAGGCGATAATAGCGGCCGCCGGAAGCGATGAGCTCATCGTGCGTACCGCGCTCGATAGTCGTACCATGTTCCAGCACGACGATTTCATCCGCATTGCGGACGGTACTGAGGCGGTGCGCGATGACGAACACCGTCCTGCCTTTCATAAGGCTGTCCATGCCTTTTTGAATGAGCATTTCGGTTCTCGTGTCGATCGAACTCGTCGCTTCATCGAGGATGAGCACCGGCGGATCGGCGACGGCGGCGCGCGCGATCGCGATGAGCTGTCTTTGCCCCTGACTCAAATTTCCGCCGTCACCCGAAATGACGGTATCGTATCCCTTTTCAAGTCTGCGGATAAAAGCGTCCGCATTTGCAAGGCGAGCCGCAGCGACAATCTGCGCATCGCTTGCTTCCAAATTGCCGTAAGCGATATTGTCGCGTATCGTTCCGGAAAAAAGATGCGTGTCCTGCAGCACGATACCGAGTGAACGGCGCAGATCGTCCTTTTTAATTTTATTGATCGGAATGCCGTCGTACGTGATGCTGCCAGAATCTTCGGCGACGTCGTAAAAGCGTGTCAAAAGATTTATCACCGTCGTCTTCCCGCTGCCGGTAGAGCCGACGAGCGCGATTTTCCGTCCGGGTAAGGCGCGCATACGGATGTCGTGCAAAACGGTTTTTCCTTCATCGTAGCCAAAACTCACGTGATCGAAGGCGACGTCGCCTCGCAATCGTATCAATTTCCTATCGGAGGGATCTTTCCACGCCCATTCGCCGGTATATGCGAAAGACTGCACGAGCTGCGTTTTTCCGAGTTTATCGCGCGCTTCGCATGCGTTGACGAGGCACAGTTTTCCTTCGTCTGCTTCACCCGCTTCATCGATAACAGCGAACACCCGCTCCGCACCGGCGAGCGCGTTCAATATTCCGTTGAACTGCTGACTCATCATCGTTATCGGCCGGCTGAAATTTCGCGTGTACTGCAAAAAGGCGGCTATGGAACCCAAATCGAGCTTGCCGCCGATGACGAAAAGCGCACCTGCGACCGCGACGAGCGCGTACTGAACGTGAGAAAGATTTCCCATAAGCGGCATGAGCATACCCGCGTAAGCATTCGCGCGGATCCCCGAAGCACAAAGTTCGCCGTTGAGCGAAGCAAAAGAAGCGATCGCTTCGCGTTCGTGATTGAACACTTTGACGACGCGCAGCCCTTCGATAAGCTCTTCGACATAGCCGTTTACCCGTCCGATATTTTTTTGCTGATCGCGGAATGCGCCCGCGCTCTTTTTTCCGACAAAAGCGGCGAGCAGCATGATGAGCGCGATCGAAGCGACGGCGATAAGCGTGAGCGCGGGACTCAATACGATCATCATTGCGAATATGCCTGAGACGGTAAGGGCAGACGAAAAAAGCTGTCCCAAACTCTGACTGAATACATCGCGCAGCGTATCGATATCGTTCGTAAAGCGAGACATGATTTCGCCGTGCGTCCGGGTATCGTAATATTTTATCGGGAGCGTTTCAAGTTTTTCGAACAAATCGCGTCGGATGCGGAAGAGCACGTCCGACGAAATATGCAGCATGATACGAGAACTGCCCCATGAAGCGAAAGAGCCTGCGGCAAAAATCGCAAAAACGAGGACAAGCATTTTAATAAATTTTGTTAAATCGGGATCCTTTTTTCCGATGAGCGGAATGATATAATCGTTGAGAGCGGGTTTTATCGCATACGAACTTACGACGCTCGAGCCTGCATTTACGGCGATAAGGATAAAAATGATTATCCACAGCGCTTTGTATTGCGCCATATAAGACGCGAGCCGCTTTATCGTCGAGCGCACGTGTTTCGGCTTCGCATAGCCTTTTTTTTCAAATCGTCTTGCTTCCGGCATCCCCTACTCTCCGACCGTCCGCTGTGATTCGTACACTTCTCTATAGATCGCATTCGATTTTAACAATGCTTCGTGCGTGCCGAAACCGCTTATTTTCCCTTCGTCGAGTACGAAGATGATGTCGGCGTCCCGCACCGATGAAATGCGCTGCGCGATGATGATCTTCGTCGTCTCGGGATGCGAAGTTTTTAAAGCGGAACGTATACGCGCTTCGGTCGCCGTATCGACTGCGCTCGTGCTGTCGTCGAAAATCAATATTTTCGGATTTTTCAACAATGCGCGCGCAATACACAGCCGTTGCTTTTGCCCGCCGGAAATATTGACGCCGCCCTGCTCGAGAACCGTATCGTAACCTAACGGAAAAGATTCGATAAAACCTGCGGCATCGGCCGCTTTGCACGCCGCAACGATCGCTTCATCGCTCGCCTCTTTATCGCCCCACTTGAGATTTTCTTTTATCGTACCGCTGAACAATACGTTTTTTTGCAGCACCGTCGAAGCGCCGTCGCGGAGAGAAGTCAAATCGTAACGTCGCACATCTTCCCCTCCGACCCTTACCGCACCGGCACTTACATCGTACAAGCGGGGAATAAGCGAAACGAGCGTCGTCTTCGAAGAGCCGGTACCGCCGATGATGCCTGCGACTTGACCGCTTGCAATGTGCAGGCTGACGTTTTCAAGGGCAAAGCTGCCTGCGCTCTCGGAATAACGGAACGATACGTTTTCAAAATCGATCGAACCGTCTTTAATAATTTTCAGTCCGGCATCGGGAGATGCGACTGAGCTTTTTTTATCGAGCACTTCGTTTATGCGCACGATCGACGCACGGGAAAGCACGAGCGAAACGAAAATCATGCCCAGCATTAAAAGCGACATGAGTATCTGCGTGATGTACGAAAGAAAGCTTACGAGCTCTCCCGTTTTCATATCGCCTGCAATTATCATATTGCCGCCGAACCACAGAGAAGCGATAATCGTACTGTACACGGTCATCTGCATGACGGGCCAAATCCACAAAACAACTTTTTCCGCCGAAACCTGCGCACGTCTTACGGCGTCCGCCGAAAAAGCGAATTTTTCGCATTCGAATTTTCCGCGCACAAAAGCTTTTACGACTCGGATCGCGATGAGATTTTCCTGAATGATCGTATTGAGCGCATCGTATTTTGCAAGCATTTTTCCGAATCGAGGATACGCTTTCGAAGAAACGAGGGCGATGGCGATTATTAAAATCGGAATCGAGACGAGAAAAATCGAAGCGAGGCGGCGATTTATAACGTATGCCATAACCGTACCCGATATGAGCATAAAGGGAGCGCGCACGCTCGGGCGGATGAGCATCTGATACACGTTTTGCGCATTCGTCACGTCGACGGTAAGACGTGTAACGAGTGAAGCCGTTCCGAACTCATCGATATCGGCAAAGGAAAAATCCTGTACGTTTGCAAAAAGCTTTCGCCTGAGGTTGTGGGAAAATCCCTGAGAGGCGGAAGCCGCAAAAAAGGCTCCGGCCGTACCGCACAAAAGCGAAACGATCGCACAGCCTATCATAATGCCGCCGGTACGCACGACATAAGCGATATCGCCCTGTGCGATGCCTACGTCGATGATGCGCGACATGATGTACGGGATCACCGTCTCCATGACGACCTCTCCGATCATCGTGAACGGAGACAAACACGTATATGCGATATATTTTTTTTCAAGTCCTCCGGTCAGATTCTTCAGCGTCGGCATGGCCGAAAGTATAGCACGGCAAAAAATATTTTACCACAAGAGCGGATTGTGCTATACTCGCCGTATGGACAGGCAAAAACTGCACGACAGCATCGCGCTCCACACCGAAATGACATTCGCCCGATCGAGCGGAGCCGGCGGACAAAACGTAAACAAAGTCAACACGAAAGTACACGCATCCGTAGCGCTCGAAAAAATCGAAGGCTTGTCGGAAGCGGAACGGGAACTTGTCATGCAGCGCCTGGCAAAAAGCATACACGCGGGCGTCATCTCCGTCGACGTGCAGGACGAACGCTTTCAGGAGCGGAACAGAAAAATCGCGCTCTCGCGCATCGAAGCGAAAATTGCGGCAGCGGCGCGGATCGAAAAAAAGCGGCGAGCGACATGCCCAACAAAGGCTTCGCGAGAACGCCGCTTGAAGATAAAAAAACTGCGCGCGGATATTAAAAAGAACAGGGGAAAAATATGGGATTAAAAGACATTATGAAAATGATCACATTTCCCCGTGCTCGTCATTCGAACCGCGCGTCCGAAGCGTTCCGTCTTCTTTAATAATCTTTTATAAAAATGCTTCCAAAAATTCGTTGAGAAATAAAAGCCCTTCTTTTGTAAGCGCATAAAAATGCGAACCGTTTTTTTCGTAACGCAAAGCCAAGCCCCTCCCCTCCCACGCTTTAAAGAGTGCTTCCGCCTTTTCGGGAAAGACGCCGAATCGCGCTTCGTAGGTTTCACGGCAGATGCCGCGCGTCATCCGAAGTCCCATCATAAAAAATTCGAAGGCTTCCGTTTTTTTATCGATATATTCGGCAGAAAAAGGAAGCTCGTCGAAGCCGCGCTCCGTACACACTTGTACCGTACGTTTTTTTTCCCTCTGTTCCGCACGCACCTGTACCGTGCGGAAATCGTCCGAAAAAAAGGCAGGTGCGCGTAAATCGTCCGCATCGATTTTTTTGCTTTTCCAAAATTGCACGTACGATCCGATATCGCGCGTGTTTGTAAGCCGTACCGACATATCATTTCCGTAAAACGTTCCCGTCGCACCGGCTCCTATTCCCGCATAGCTTTCAAGATTCCAATACGCGAGATTGTGCAGGCACTCGCTGCCTTTTTTGCAAAAATTCGACACTTCGTATTGTTCGTATCCCGCGCCGCACAAAAAATCGCGCCCCGAAATCCACAGCGCATCGGACGCATCGATGTCGCACCGGATCTTCCCGCTTTCGATTTCCGCGTAAAGCGGCGTACCCTCTTCGACGGTGAGCGAATAAAGCGAAATATGATCGGGTGCATACGAGAGGAGCGTCTGTAAACCCGAAGAAAACGATGCATCGCTTTCTTCGGGAAGACGGGCAATCATATCGACCGACAGCGAGTGCGGCCGGTTTTTGTCAAAAAGCGAAAGCGCCCGATACACATCGTCCGCGCGGCTCCGCCTCCGCACGCGGCAAAGAGATGAGTCGCTGAACGATTGGATGCCGCACGAAATGCGCGTCACACCCGAAGCGGATGCCGCATCGAGGAAGCTTTCCGTTACGTCGGAAGGATTCACTTCCATCGTCACTTCAAGCGGCACCTTGCGGGATATTTTTAACAATCCCGAAAAGAGAAAATCGATTTGCTTTTCGGAAAGCAGGCTCGGCGTTCCGCCTCCGACATAGATCGTCTTCCACGAATCGATATCGCAGAGCGAAGCCGTAAATGCCGCTTCGTTCAAAACAGCGGCAATATATTCGTCGTCGATTTTCTTTGCACACGGTACGCTGAAAAAATCGCAGTAGGAACACTTCGAAACGCAAAAGGGAATATGCACGTACAGCGGAAAGGATGCGCTCATGAATTTAGAAAAGGCGGAATTTTGCAAACGGAAAATACACGGCGATCCCTTTCGCTTTTATGTCCTCAAGGCGCACCGCACCCCACAAACGGGAATCGAGGGCGCTCGTGCGGTTGTCGCCGAGCACAAAGTATTCGCCGCTTCCGAGCGTGCGCGCTTCAAAGCTGCCGCTAACGCCGATCGCGCTGTCCCAATCGGAGGGCACGGAAACGATGTGTACATTATAGGGCTTTTCGGAGCGTTCGAATTCGGTGAGAAAATGACTGTCCCCCGCAGGCCGAACAAAGACAACGTAACTCTTCATATAAATGGTATCGCCGGGCAAAGCGACGATCCGGCGGATTTCAGGCTGCTCCCTTGCCGTATCGTTTGCAAAAAGCGAATACTGCTGTGCGGTAAAAAATCTTGCCACCGCGTCGACGGCCGTTGCAAAAGCGGACAAAGGAGAAGCTGCACGGGATTTCAGCATAACGACGTCGCCCCGCAAAAGATTGTTCACGATCGGTGTAAATATAGCACACGAATCGGAAGGGATATCGGGCTGCATCGAAACCGAGCGGGAACGGACGGTAAAAACGGCAAAAGTGCGCACGAGGGAAATGCCCGCAAAGATTATCAGTAAAAAAAGAATCACCGAAACGATCGTGCGTCGGCGCTGCTTTTTTACTTCGAAAGAATAGTCGTACAGCTTTTGCTTCATGCGTGTAACATAACATAAACGCCGCGAGTTTACAATATACAGGCTATTTCATATAATGGAAAAGGTATGGCTGACGGAAAAAAGATCATTGCGGAAAACAGAAAAGCCCGCTTCAATTATTTTATCGAAGACTCGATCGAATGCGGAATCGAACTGCACGGTTCCGAAGTCAAATCGATAAAAGCGGGCAATCTCTCGTTTCCCGACGGCTTTGCGGAAATCAAAGGAGGCGAAGTGTGGGTGCAAAATCTGCACATCACCGAATACGCATATTCGTCGGCGTTTACCCCTTCTCCCGATCGGCCGAAGCGGCTTTTGCTGCACAAAGAAGAGATAAAGCGCCTCGCGCGGAAAACCGAAGAAAAAGGATACACGCTCGTTCCCCTCGAATTTTATTTGAAAGGCGGCCGCGTCAAAGTAAAGCTCGGCGTCTGCAAAGGGAAAAAACAGTACGATAAACGCGATACGATCCGCGCTCGGGACATGGACAGGGAAGCCGCGCGAGAGTTCCGCAGGGAGATAAACGGCTGATGAGGAGTGCCTTACGCCGTGCTGCGGCGGTGTTTATCGTATCGCTCGCCGCATTCGCAGCTCAAAGCCAATCTTCCCGCTCCGTTGATTTTTTCGGCGTCATATCGTCCGATACTGATGCCAATATGATCCAAATGACGGAAACCCTCTACCTCACGCAACTCGGTGAAGTGCCGGGTATTTCGGTTATCGACAGAAGGCAAAGCGGTTTTGTCGAAGCGTACAAAGCGCAAGGCACCCCCGACTTTTCAAAAGCCGCCTCCCCTCTTGCGTTTTATGCGCTCATCGGCAAAAAAGATTCGTCCGGCGGAAAGTGGGACTGTACGATCTGCATCGCCGACATACATGCGAACGATATTAATTCGTATACCCAAACCTACGATTCGTATTATAAAATCCTCATGGAATCGAAAACCTCTCTGCAGTCGATATTCGAAAATCTTTTGAATAACCGAAGCCCGAAAGAAACCGACAGAACGAACGACACAAACATACCCGATAATCGGAGTCCTGCTCTCTCGACCGATTCGATCGCGGGAACGTGGAGCGGTGAAGATTCTATCGATAAAATCGTCATCCTCCGGGGCGGGCGCGGATTCATCATCTATAAAAACGGCGCGACGATGAATATTTCCGTTTCGGTTGCAGGAAAAGAAGTTACCGTAACACAGGCGGGAAAATCGAACGCATCGTTTTTTCCCGAACTGCCGCGCGAAGCCGCCCTCCTCGCAGCGACGGACGCGCCTCCCCTCACGTGGAAACTTACCGTACAAAACGCTTCGACACTGTCGGGCATAAAAACGACGCTCGTAGAAACGAAGGGCGGCATCGTCTCGGGCGACGTGCGCGTCGAGTGGAAACGAAAGTGAACGATAAGTCGGCGATCTGCTTTATCGCTGATATTGCAGGCGGCGACTTTAATCAAATATACGCTTTTCAGCGCCGCTCTTTTTCAGTCCGCGCAGCGCACAGGATATCTTCCCATTCTTTTTCTTTAAATCCGACGAGGACTTTATTACCGGCGATAACGAGCGGCCGTTTGACAAGCATACCGTCCGACGATAAAAGGCGATACATTTCCTCTTCGGTCATGCCGGGAAGCTTTTCTTTAAGATGCAAAGATTTATACAGCAAACCGCTCGTATTAAAAAATTTTTTAAGCGGCAGACCGCTTTGTCCGTGCCATTTTTTCAACTCGACTGCAGACGGATTATCTTCTTTGATATGCCGCCCGATATAATCGATGTGATGATCGTCGAGCCATTTTTTCGCTTTGAGGCACGTAGTGCATTTGGGATAATAAATAAAAATCATTGATGGTTCCTTAGCTACCTGTTTCCTTTCGCCCGATTATGCGTCTTGCAGAGCATTTGGCAATTTGCGCTGTCGGTTGCGCCGCCCTTGCTCCACGCGGAAACATGGTCGGCATCCATTTCGTCCAATTTCCAAATTTTTGTTTTATTGCCGGAGTTTTCCAAAGCACAGAGCGGACAGTTCGAAACGCCCCTTTTTTCAGCAGCGGCAGTCTGTTTTGCATATACCGACTTTTTTGTCGGTTCGTCAAAAATTCGCACATCGAGCAGTTTTTTATCGACTTCACCGCTCAACAGATATTCGCAAATACCTTTTTTATTTTTTACATAAAAGTCGGCGTATAATTCGTGTAAGCGTTGAGAAATTTTCTGAGGATCATATGATTTTTTCACATACGTTTCGTAAAGCCGTCCCCATTCAAGTCCGCACATTTCTTTTTCTACATCGATAAAAATGCCGTCTATCCAACCGATCACGGAGTTAAAATATGTTTCCATCTCCGTAATATTTTTATCATGGCGATGACGCGCCATATAATCGGAAATCTTGCCCTTGCTCACCCAGTCAAGCGCAGTGTGCAAAAAGTCCTGCCGGTTTACGGAACCGGAAATATATGCGCTCCATTTTTGAATACGCGCATTTTGGCTGTTGCTGAATACTTCTTTTGCTTTGGTCACAAACGAACCGGAATAAATGGCATTTAAAAGTTCCTGTTCGTTTAACGGAATGCCGGCAATATTGATCGTTCTGAACCATTCTTTTATTTCCGTTTCGCTTCCTTCGCATTCGTAAATGAGCAGCTTTGTTTTAAGAATTGTATTTTGCAGATCGACGGCCAAACCGCTGAAGTATTGCTCCATTCCATGTACGTCTTTGAGCGCAAACTTATTGCGAAGAAAACGTCCGATACTGGTGATCCGCTGCTGTCCGTCCAAGACTTCAAACTTTCCATCGGAAGTTTTATTAAAATAAATCAAGCCGAGCGGATAACCTTTTATTACGGACTCGATAACGGCAACATCTTTTTTCCCGTCCGCATAAATATAGTTGCGCTGGTATTCCGGCTGAATGGTAAGTTTTCCTGCAAGCCCGAACAGTCCCTTCCCTTCGTATTCGTTGTAAACGAAACCTTCGCAAATATCTTTTATCGTTATATCCGTTCTCAATGTTGTTTTCACAGCGCACCTCCACGATCCTTAAATTGAGATAAAACGGCGGACTGCCTCAACGAGTTTTTCGAGGTACCCATTACTACTATGATATAAAAGCAACAAAAATGCAATGTTGTTTTTTAATTTTGATATGTTCGCTGTTTGTGTCGGATAAGAAGTCTTTGATAGACTTTCTCTAAGTGCCCGTCAGCTTCGACAATGACACCGCTTGCATTTAAGTCGTATGTTCCTTTTTTAGCAAATTTTCGGAAATATGCGTCTTTACATTCTTCAGTTGAATACACTTTTGTTTTCAACTTATATAAATCTTCATTCTCACACATACCCACGATCTCAAATTGCTCCGGACAATACTTATCCAAAAAACTGATCGGTACGCCCATTATACCGTTACATCTTGTGTTTGATGAAAATGCGCTTATAGAGTCCTTGTCCGTTGATGACCGGAGCATCGTATCTTTCATGCGGTTTTTTGAATTCGTCCAAATATCCATCTCCGCCTCTGTCTGTTGTCCACAAGATTTCGAACTGTTCCGGGCAGTATTTGTCGAGGAAGCTGATGGGGACTCCCATAACGCCGTTACATCTTCCGCCTGATGATGATGCGGAAGTACGGGGTAATTCTCTCTCTCTCTCTCTCTCTCTCTCTCTCTCTCTCTCTCTCTCTCTCTCTCTCTCTCTCTCTCTGCAACGGATGTGCCAACATCTGTCGTATATGTCAAATCCTTACCGTCGTCTCCTTTACGGAATTTTACAATTTCAAACTGTTCGGGACAATATTTATCGAGATATGAAATAGGTACGCCCATATCTTCGAAATAGTCGCTCGGGATCGCATCGGTAAAAGGGACTTCGATCGCATCGTAATTATCGTATTTTTTATAACCGATCCCTCTAACTTCTTTGTGCTTGCTGAATTTAATATTGTCGGCCATCGTCATGAGACTGAGCGGCTGGTGGCGGCGACCGTGATCGAGATTGGTGAACCAACACACATTACGAAATTTTACCAATCCTGTTTGCTCATCATATACACCGTTCGCATAATTTTTAGGATAAGCTGCCATTATCTTAAAATATGCATTACCATGATTAAAGCCATTGCCAAGCCAAATTTTATTATTTTTTATTAATGGAAAAACTTCCTTATAGGTAATCGCATTCATATTGGCGATAATCAAAAAACTTTTATCGGCTTCAACGATCCATGCCAAAAATTCGCGAAACAGAGAAAAGGGCGGATTGGTGATGATAATATCCGCTTCCTCCCGCAGCTGTTTTACTTCATCGCTTCTGAAGTCGCCGTCTCCTTTCATATACGACCATTGTAAATCGTCTATGTCGATTTTGCCGTCTTTATTTTCATCGGCGGTAAGGGTAAAAATTTTCCCCTTCACTTTGGTTTTACTCGCATCGAACAAAGGATTTTCCGTTTCAAATAATGTCGGCTGCCAATCGCCCGGTATTTTTTTGCTTTCAACGGCATAACTCGTGCTGATGAGTTTTTTCAATCCGAACGCAGCAAAATTCTGCGCGAAGAATTTGGTAAAATTGCTCCATTCGGGATCGTCGCACGGAAGAAGGATCGTTTTGTTTTTAAATACATCGGGATCATACTCGATATATGCGTTCACCTCTTTTTGAATGTCGGCATATTGCGTATAGAATTCGTCGTTTTTTGCAATCTTCGCATTGTGTAAATTTTCGTTTGCCATAATCGATTTCGCCTTCCGTAAATCACACCCGTACGGCGCCTTGACGCAGTACGCGGAGGGTGCCCGAACTTATATCGACGATGGTCGATGGAAGAGCGCCTTCCGTATCGCCCGATGAAATTATTAAATCGACATCGCTTTCGAAGGTTTCGACAATGTCTGCAATTTTTTCGAGCGCGGGTTTTCCGCTTTTGTTGACGCTCGTAGAATAGACGGGACCGCTTTCTGCGATGATCGCCCGCAGCCACGCGTCTCCGGGACAACGGTACGCCGCAGTCCCCCCCGCTCTGTCGTTGACGATGATCGTGAGCGCGCCCGGCCACTTTGCAAGGAGAGAGGCGGGCACGACGTCCTTTGCATGAAGGCTGATTTCATCGGGATGCGCGATGAGGCGTATAAACGGCTTTCCCTCGTCTCTGCCCTTGATCGCCCGTATTTTCTCTTCGGTTCGGAATGTTTTTTCGCCGCTTTCGACGATAGCGGAAAAACCGTATACGGTGTCCGTCGGCAAAATAACGATTTTTCCGCGCTTTAAAAAATCGATACAGAGCGAAGACGCCTTTTCGTCTGTTTTTTGTACCGTCACGGCGTACCGCCGCTAAAGGATGCATAATGTATACTTGCCTTCGATCCCGCACTCTGCATCCCGACGCGTCCCGCTTCGTTTTCGGCGCGCACTTCGGTCAGCGTTTGTGATTTTTTTCTTCGCGCCATAACATCTCCGCTTTCTCCGACAAGCGACAAGAGCACGAATGTAAGCGCAAAAAACGCGATGCCGCAGGCTTTGCACGTCCGCTCGCTCACAAAGGTTATCGGTACTCTCCGAATGACGGTTCCCGTATCGTAGAGCGCCGCTTCGTACGGCCGCAATCCGGTGATTTTTACGAGCTTTTCGCCTTCGCTCACGTAATCGAGCTTGCGCGCATAGGCTGCGATAACGTCTTTATCCTTTTCGAGGGCTGTGCGTTCGAGAGAAAGTTCGTCATGTATCTTTTGAATGAGAGCCGTCTGCCTGCTTATCACACGTTTTTGTTTCTGCAGCTGATCGTATGCTATGATACCGTCCCTCCCCGCAAAAAACGAAAGAAGCACGTATACGAGAGTACCGGCAAAGAAAGCCGAAAGCGTTTTTATCCGCATCATATTGTTTTTATCGGTGTAATTACCTATTTTCTGAAACGGAAATATGTGATATACTATTCCGATAATAACGGCGGAATTATCAAAGCGGTGCACTATTTTTTTGCAGCTTTTATGCCGATACTATAACGGATAAACTATGTATCTCTGAATACAGAGGGGAATGCTATGGCAACTACCGATAACAAAAACGAACTCGACAGTTACGGCGTCTGGGTAAAGCGGGCTCCCGAATCGGAATCTCAAAAACCCGCAAGCGATGATGATTTTGATTTCGACGTCGATCTGCCCGATTTTTCCGATATAGACTCAACTGCAATCGATAAAGTGCAAAACAATACGCCTGCGCTCGAAGACGTCGCCATCGAAGATTTTCTCGACAACGGTTTTTCCGAACCTCCCGTTCCGGACGATACGCTGGAAACGCCCGCTCCGCCCGAAGAAGCCATGCCCGATTTTTTCGGCACGGAAGATACGAAAATCGATCCCGAGCCGTTTCCCGTTCCTGCCGCAAACGAAGAAAATGCCGTCCTCCCCGAACTTCCCGAATCGCTCGATACGACTTTTGCCGCAGACAATACGGCATCGTCTCCCGAAGCGGCAGTCACCGAAGACGTCGACTTGTCGGATTTCGGGGTCGATTTCAGCGCCGATGAAGCGCCGTCGGATGCAGCTTCGACAAGAAGTGCGGCACCCTCAAGAGCGCAAGCGCCGCGCGTCGATTACGATCTCACTGTTTCCGCCGATGACGGAGCCGTTCCCTCCGCACAGACAAACGCCGTCCCCGACAGCTTCGACGAAGAAGCGAAATCGCTCATGGACAACGTGTCTTCCCCGCATACCGAAAGCAACGATCTTTTGCGGCAAATCGTCGAAGATCTTTCGGGATTGAAAAACGAAATCTCGACGCTGAAAACGGAATTGGCCGAATTGAAATCGCGCGGAGGAACCCAATCAGCGGAAACGCAGGTCGGCGGATTTTTCAGCGATTTGGATGAAGACGAAACGATTTCGCTTTCGGGCGACGAGCTCGACAATATCATGAGCAGCGCCGATTTTTTGAACAATGAAAGCAAAGTCGACGCACTCACAGAAGATATAAAAACCCCTGCGGAAAGCGCTGAAGCGGTCGATCTCCCCGTCGTCCCCGACAGCCCCGCTGCGGAAAAACCTGCGGAAGAATTTTCGGCGGACAATTTTTTTATTCCGGAATCCGATGCGATCCCCGAACTTCCGGCGGAACTCGACAGCGCTTCCGAAGAAGAAGCATCGCTTGAAGAGATTCCCGAAGAAGCCGAACTTGAAGAACTTCCCGGTGAAGATGTCGAGATTCCCGAAGAGACGGCGATCCCGAAAGTCGACGATATCTTAGCCGGAACCGTACCGAGCGAGCCTGTCGCGGATGTGCAAAATCAGCCTGCAAAAACGGAATTGCCCGAAGTTCCTGCTGACGACTTTTTCCAAGCCGATACGACGACGGTCGATACGACAACGACGGATGATTTTTTCAAAACCGATTCCGATGCGACAGCGACGGACGATTTTTTCAAAGAGGATGCCGTTTCGTCGGAAGACACTCCTGCAGAGGTCGCCTTTACGGACGCCGAAGAACCCTCGGCAAAAGCGGCTCCTTCTTCCGGATCGGCAGCTTCAAGTCTGCCTGCAAATTTGACCGAAGAAATCAAATCTGTCCTCCTGTACATGGATCAGCTGCTCGAAGATTTGCCTGAAGAAAAGATCGTCGAATTCGCGCGTTCCGAACAATTCGCGACGTATAAAAAGCTGTTTACGGATTTGGGATTGGCATAATATGGGCTTGCTCAGCCTCGTTTCGGGCGGACAGGTAAAAAAAACTTCCGGTCTTTTAGCCGCAGCCGCTCCGCGTGCACAAAAAACATCGTACGCTTCGTTTTCGGATCTGTGCGGAGCTTTCGACATCGGACACGGTGCCGTCTTTCAAATGACCGACGGCAGTTTTGCGATGAGCTCGTGTACGGGGTTCGATGCGGCAAGCGCCGCTCTTTCCGTTTCCTCTTCCGATTTTTGGGACGGTACGATCGGCAAAGATGAGTCCGTAAAAAGTTTTTCAAAGTCGGCGGGCAGCCTCACCGCGTTTTACCAGCTTTTTTCCCCGCGCATACGGGAGCGGCTTTCATGTCTTCATTTTTTCCGCCTCTCATCCGATGCGATTTTTATGAAAGCGGATTTTACCGGAGAAACCTCAGTTCCTCCCGCCGAAGCGATAAAAATCCCCCTCGAAAAATTTATTAAAAACGGAAACGCAGGCGATGACCGAAGTAACAACGAATCGCTTGTTTCCGTCGATGCATCGCTTTTGCAGGAAAAAAACGCAACGCTCTTTTTGCTTTCGACAAAAATCGCCATAAACAGGATACTCATTTCATATGCGCCGAAAAGCGAACCCATCAAAGACCGGCTTTTCAGCGCGATCTACACGGATGCGGCCGACACACTCGAACGCTCCTTTGGCGCTCCGAATGTCTGCCGCAGAGGTAAAAACGGCGAACTGCATATAGTCCTCTTTTGCCATACGGATTTCGACGAAGCCGTTTTACAATTTCACGTAAGCCGAGCGCTCACTCCCCTGCTCGACGCGGCGGCGGAATCGCTTATGCTCATCAAAGCGGGCACGGCGCACACAACCGAAGACATCGAACGATTTACCGCCGAAGGTTGATGCCTTGGGCATACGCTTTTTTACCGCAAAAAGCGGTCTTTCGTCCTGCGCCGCAAACGGCACGAATCTCCATTCATCATACGATCCCGAACGAGAAGCCGAACGCTTCGTCGATGCTATGTCGCCTCCTTTCAATCCGCAGTACGTCCTCGTCACCGAACCCGCCCTATCGTATTGCGCGCAGTTTTTCAGAAAGCGCTTTCCGGCTGCCGTCCTCGTCGCCGTACGCTATGTGCCGGATTTTTCCGAAGCGGATAAACAGTGGGATATCGTCTTCGATGCGACACAAAGTGCGCTCGGGCTTTCGGATACGCTCTTCGACAGACTCGGCGAAGAAGGTTTGTGCTCCGCTCTTTTCGCTTCGTGGCAGCCGTCCGCACGTGCATTTCCCGAAAAAGATGCTGCCGTTTGGCGGGAAATAAAACATGCGGTCGATAAGGGACGCGACGTCCTCTTTACGCGAAGCTGTTTTGCCTCCCGCTGGATAGCGAATGCGTTTTTTATCTGCAGGCATATAGAACGCGCGCGGCGCATCGTCAAAGGCTCATCTCCCGTCGTCGTCGCAGCCTCAGGGCCGAGCCTCAAAAGCGCACTCCCCTATCTCGCGCAGTTTCGACCGTCGTACTTTCTCATCGCCGCATCATCGGCTCTTTCGGTTTTAACTGCATACGGAATCATCCCCGATGTCTGCATCGCGACCGACGGCGGCTTTTACGCAAAAGCGCACTTGTCGCCGCTGTCGCGTTTTCCGCACATACCGCTTGCGCTCGCCCAAGAAGCTTCGTGCAGCGGAGATATTTTATCGGCCTGCGACATCATCCCGCTGTCATACGGCGACGGATTTGCCGCAAGCCTTTTTGCAGCGTGCGGCATCCCTTCAATGAAAATCGAACGAAACGGCACGGTCAGCGGCAGCGCGCTCGACTTTGCGCGAAGCATAACGGACGGGAGCGTTTTTTTGTGCGGACTCGATATGGCGCCCGCTTCCGGCTTGCAGCACGCTCAGCCGAATGTACTCGAAGAAGAAGAAGCCGCGTCCTACATGAAAACATATCCGAACGAAACGAAAAACAGCGCTTCCCGCTTTACCTCCGGTGCGCTTGAACTCTACCGGAAATGGTTTCGATCGCTTCCGAAAGCGCGGGTAAAAAACGTATACCGCTTCGCGCACGATTACCGTTTTTCAAATACGCTCGGCGCGATCGCCGATGTCGATGCCGCTTTTTTTGAACGATCGCTTTCGCAGCAACGAATCTTGCCGCGCATCGCAGATGAAGCGCTTCCGAAAAAAGATGCCGTACAAAAAGCCGCACGCGACTTTTTAAAGCTGCACGCAGGAAGCGACGCATGGCTTCACGAAATTTTTCCCGCGGAATACGTTTCGCGACAGAGAGAACCGGATGCGGAAAAGAAAGAAAGCAAAGCGGAAACGCTTGCAAAAAAAAGCGATGCGCTGTCGAAAAAGATAGCGAGGATAATAGGATGAAGGTGCTTTTTTCATCGATCGTCGCCGCGAAAAACGGAAGCCCCGTCCCTCTTTTTTACAACGGCAAAAGCATGCACTCGCGCTACGATCCGGAAAAAGAAGCGGAACAGGCGGCTTCGCGGGTAAAGAAATCGAAGTTTTTTATCGTCGCGGGAGCGGGCGGCGGCTACTTTATCCACGCACTCAAAAAACGCTTTCCCGGCTCTATCATCCTCGTTGCGGAAAACTCGCAGGACGACATCGATTTTTTGAAGCGTATCCCCGTCTTTAGCGATCTGCTTTCGGACAAGCGCATCCGCATCTTTCCCCTTGAAAAAATCTTCGACACGATGCTCGGCTTTTACGTACCCGTGTTTTACGGTGCGCTTTCGATCATCGAAACGCCTTCGTGGGCGAACGAAAACAAAGACGGCATTGAAGTCTTTCGAGCCGAAACGACAAGCGCGGCGAGAGCGATTGCAGCCGATTATTCCGCCCAAACGCACTTCGGAAAAATCTGGCAGCGCAATATCATCGCAAACCTCGCTCAAATCGGCACGCAATCTGCAGGAACGGGAAACGCACCGACTGATGCGCAATCCCGCACGGAAGACGATGAATACACCGAAGCAGGCGATGCGCAAAACGATGCGTCTTTCACCGCCCCTCGCGGCAAAACGGCGCTCATCGCGGCGGCAGGACCTTCGCTCGACAAAGCGATTTCATATATCGAAAAGAAGCGAAATGATTTTTATATCGTTGCAACCGATACCGCATACCGAAGTTTTTCAAAGCGCGGCATAGGATGCGACGCCGTCGTGTCGATCGACGGTCAAATCCTGTCGGCGGAACATTTTTTCTCCGAAACGGAACGGTATCGAACGCTCTTCATATTCGACTTGTGCGCTCATCCGAGCGCAGTGCGTTTTATTAAAAAATCCGGCGGCAGAATCGCCTTCGTTCAAACAGGTCATCCGCTTGCCGAGTACGCATCGCGGTTTTCGGAACGCAAAAGAGGTACACCCTTTCCGCACGTCGCGACGGGAGCGGGAACGGTGACGGTCGCCGCGCTCGACTTTGCGCTCAAAGCGGGCTTTTCCGACATCACCGTCTGCGGAGCGGATTTTTCGTATTCGGAAAAACCGTACATGAAAGGCACCTACCTCGACTCGCTCTACAACGCCGAAAGCGGACGTACCCGTTCGGCGGAAACGGCATTCGACGCGCTTATGTTCCGCACCGAACTTTTTCAAAACGCAGGTTCCCGCACGACGGAGATGCTCGGCGCATACCGCAAAACATTCGAATCGCACCTCGCAAAATACTGTACGCATATCGACCGTGACGGCGTTTTCTACCGCGCACGCGCAAAAGAAACACCCTCTCCGCTGCGCTTTTGCACTTCATTCGATATGGCGTCGTTCGCCGCATTTTTCAAAACCGATTTTTCGCATTCCGTACAGGAACTTTCATATCCCGATTTTGATCCCGCAATCGCATCCTTGTTTCCCGCCGTCGCTTCTCTTCGGAAATCAAAAAACGAAAACGCCTGCAAAGATTTTCCCGAACTCTTGAAACTTGCATACGTAGAGATTCTGAGATATACTCGATAATATGAAACGTAAAAGCATTACCGTCTATTCGATCGTCATATCCGCCGTCTTTGCGGCGGCAATCATATTCCTGTGCTACAAACTCGGCTGCGAATACGCAACCGGAAGAGAGCGCACCGGTCGTACATTCGACAGCCTCGCCGCAGCAGCCCGAAGCGCGCTTTCACGCTACGGAGATTCGTCTCCCGACTTCCGAGACGCTTTCGTAAAAGCGTGCGGCACGTACGACGACTACGCTTTTATCACTTTAAAAAATACGTCGGGCATTCTCTTCGTCTATCCGCAAAACGGCGATATTTCGTCGGTGCACACATCTCGGTTTTGCGAAATGCATTCGAGCAGTTTTCAAGCGGGAGACGACACCTACATTCTTTCGGCATCGATGTATCTCATCCGTCCCGTTTCCGTCTTTTACTATGCACGCTTTTCGTTTATCGTCATACTTGCCGTTACCGTATTTACGCTCGTCTTATTGCTGTATCTGCATTTTGCAAATCCCGTAAACGCAGCGTCGGACGATATCGATCTTATCCCCGAAGCGGCATACGATGATGCCCCCCTCGCGCCGGCGGAAAGCGGCCTCTACCCCTTCGATGACGATCTTCCGATCGACGACGGATTTCCGACGGACGATACGATCGCAGCGGACAACAAAAACAAGTACGGCGCTTTATCCGTACCGGATGCCGCATTGCCCGATACGGACGATGTATTTGAGGAAGAAGAAATTATGCGGCGGGATGCAGCCGCGCACTTAAAAATGTCCGGCGGCACAGTCGGGGACGATGCGGAAAAAATATCCTACGGCCGATTCGAAAACGATGCAAAGCCAAACGGCGAAACGGCATACACTCCGCCTGAAACGCCGTTTTTGGAAGAAGCGGACGAAGCGCAAAACGATTCGGAAGACCGCTTTTCGCCCCTCACCGGATTCGGCAGGGCGCACGGTCTCGAAGCGAGACTCGACGGTGAATTGATACGGGCGGCATCTTCGGAACGGGATCTGTCACTGTTTATGATACGGATCCCGAACCTCTCGTTCGCTTCAAACGCGTCAAAGCGAATATGTGCATACCTTTTCGAACGCTTTCAATCGAACGATCTGCTTTTCGAATATATGACCGACGGATTTTCGATAATCAAACTCGATACGACCGTCGACGGCGCACTCGAAATGGCCGCAGGGGTTCGAGAAGATATCGTCAAAATAATAAAAGGCGAAAACATGGAAACGAAATGCGGGATCGGCATCTCGTCCCGCTCCGTGCGTATGCTGCCGGGAAAGCGCCTCATACAGGAAGCGAGCGAAGCGCTCGAGAATGCATTGCACGACGAAGCCTCTCCTATCGTTGCATTCCGTGCAAACGCCGACAAGTACCGCAAGTTTATCGAAGGTTTAAATTGAACGTCTGACATAGCGCCGTTCAATTTAATTTCGAGTTTTCTTCCGAAAACTCGCAGATGTGCGTGTGCGCTTCCGCGCACTAATTCAACAGTCTCCAAAATTGATATTTTGTTCGACTGTTGAATTTTAAAGAAGGTTTAAATTGAACGTCTGACATAGCGCCGTTCAATTTAATTTCGAGTTTCGGACGAAGCCGAAACATCGCTTATTAACTGTGCGCTCTCGCGCACGAATTATACAGCTCTTAAATCTGAAGATTTACTCGCTGTATAATTTTAAGGAAGGTTTAAATTGAACGTCTGAAATGGCGCCGTGCAATCTTAAGGAAGGCAAAGCTGAGCGCGATTTCATTCCCCTGCAACAGCACCTTCGTTCGAAACCTCATCTTTTGCCGCAGCCTTTGCATCCGCATCCTCGCCGCCTTTCGATGCTTTTTCTTCGTCCGCCTTTTTCAAATCGGACAAACGCTTTTCGTAATCGGCAAGGGATGCGCTTTCGGGAAACCCTTGTTTTAAGAGCGCGATAGATTCTTCCGCGCCGGCCGTATCTTTTTGAGAGAGCAAAACGGCGATGAAGTTTACGAGCACCGTTTCGTTTTGCGGATTTTCATCGACGAGCGTTTTATACGCCGCCTTTGCGCCTGCGAGATCGCCCGACATCGCTTGTATGTACGCGAGCGACATCCGCACGCTCACATTTTGAGCGTCGCGCTCGAGCAGCCGTTTGTAGATTTTTTCGGCTTCCGGCCAATTTTTCGACAGCGCGTACATCCTGCCCAATTTGTATATCGCAGTCCAATAGAGGCTTTCGTCCTGCATTGCACGTTTATAGTAAGGAGCGGCTTTATCGTATTTTTCAAGTTCGGCGTATGCATCGGCGATCGCCATGTATTCGGCGGCAAGGGATGAACGAGTGACGGCACCTTCTCCGGGGATCGGAAAATGCGCACCCGTTTTGCACGAAACGATCAACAATGCCGCTGCAACGACGGCCGCTTTCCGCATCATCAACCCAACACTGTCTGTTCGATTTTGTACAGCTGCGAGCGGTACAAACCTGCGATATTGCTTCCGTAATCGGCGATGAGCTGCATGATATTGCGCGGCGAATCTTTTGCGTCCGTGCCGTTCAAGCGGTCACCCGCATCCCCCAAGCCGGGCATGATGTATGCGGACGTGTTGAGCGCGGGATCGAGCCACAACGTATAGCACGTGCAGTTTTCAAGGGCGCGCGTAACGCGGATACTGCCTTTGAGTGCGGAGATCGTGTTAAAGAATTGAATCGATTTCGGACGGACGCCCTGCCCCTGCAGATATTTTACGACGGTAACGAGAGAGCCGCCTGTCGCATTCATCGGGTCGGCGAAAATCAAATCCTTTCCGTCGAGCTCTTCGAGATTGAAAAACGATTTTTTCAAATTCAAAACGTATTCCATATCCGCTTCCGATTTTTGATCGTTGCGGCTGATCTTAAAAAGCGCAAAGGGCGTCACGTAATCGTGCGACGAATACTCTTCGATCTCTTTCGATATGATCATGCTCGGAAGCAGCGCACCGCGGAGCATGACGCACATCACGGCGTTTTCGATCTTCGAGTCGATATCGGGTATTTTGTGGACGGCGTAATTTTGCACCGGATAGGTTACGGGCGTTTTGACGATCATATAATTTTTTTTCGACGAATGCGCATCGGTGTACGCCATACGAAACAGCATTTCATACGCGCGTTGGCTGTAATAGATAAATTCCTGATGGCTCGTATTTATATCGCGCAGTTTGGAGATGACGCGGGACGCTTCGGCGTGCGCGCCCTCTTCGGTGACAAAGGAATAGACGCGTATGTGCGGGTGCCCCGCACAGATCTCCTGCATTTTGTGTCCCATCGCGTTGAACGCATCGATGATCTTTTGTTTGTTTACAGGATCGAACGACTTCATCGTTTCTTTGTACATTTTATCGAGCTCATCCAAATCGATTTGATCCTGCCGCGTCAAGTACCCGTCGAGGTCTTCCGCTTTCAAGATAACTTCATCGCCTGCCATAGTTCCTCCGCGATCGCCTAAAATTTCAAAGCCGCGCCGATTTTTCATTCGGCTTCTGCGGCATATTTTTACAATACGAACAATTTATACAGCTGCCGTTTATTGATTCGAATACCCGATACCGTAATATTCGTCGGCGAATTTCTCGTCGTTTGCGCGTTTGTCAAACCGAATGCGAGAGCAAGCATCGCCTCTCCCGCGCGCACGATATTTTTATTATTAAAATCGAATTCGATCGACATGAAGTACTGATCTTCATGCGCGCTGTCGACTGTCATCGCGCCTTTGACGTAATTGAGCTGCAGATTTAAATTCGTGCCTGTGAGGATCGTCAAAAACGAAAGCGGGTTCGGCGCGTAAAAACGTATTTCGCTCCCCGATACATTGAGCCAGTCATAGACGGCATCGCTCACATTATGCGAGATGCTCCCTCCGTATGCGTGAGCATCAAACGAGGAAAGCATGGGCCTCACATCGTTTGCGGCGCACACGATAGTCGGCGACGGAAAAGCGAGAGAAACGCCGTTCGCCGCATAATAAAAATACGGACGAATGCTTCTTTCGGGTATATGGGTTTCGGTTTTCCACTGCGCGCTTTTTAAAAGAAGCGCTTGAGCCGTACGCCTCGGAATATTTCCGGAAACGGCGGCTTCGACCGAAAAGCTCGTTTTCGCACGCGAAATCGCCGCGTAAATCGTATCGATGCGGCCTGAGATAAGCTTTGCATCGCTTTCGGAAATATGCTGCGCGCTCGCCCTCAAAATCCGTTCGACGAGCTCGCCGTCCGTTTTTTTCGGGATCCGCATATAAAAAGAAGCATCCCCCGAAAGCAAATCGATCGGGTTGACTTCCGCTCCTTTCGGAAGCGACGCACACGATCCCAGAATAACAAGGGTAAGAGAAGCAAAAACGGCCGCATATACGGACGGCAAATTACGCCTTTTCAATTTGTACCTTCCACAGTTTATCTTCGGCTTCGACGTTCTTTCCCGAAAGAGTCGTGAGCCAAGAAGACGAAGCGGCGAGCGTTTCATTTTCGATAAAGGATGCAAAGAGTTCGTACGCCGCCTTTAATTCCGCATCGCCTGAAAGCGAAAGACGGATCCGATCGGTAACGGCAAAACCGCTTTCCTTTCTGAGGTTTTGTATGCCGCGCACCAAATCGCGCACCCAGCCTTCTTTTTTAAGCTCGTCGGTGATCTTCGTGTCCAAGCCCACCGTCAGCGTACCGTCGTTGAGCACTTTCAAATCGTCTTTTTCGATGCGCTCGACGTTCACTTTCGTACCGTCGAGGTCGATGCTCTTCCCTTCGACTTCGATCGTCAATTTCGAACCGTCGAGGATCGTTTGAATGGCTTCATGGTCGAGAGAAGCGATCTTTGCGGATGCCTCTTTCATGAGCGGACCGATTTCTTTTCCGAGTACGCGGAAATTCGCCTTCGCCCGGTATTCGACCAGTTCGTCTTCCCGTTCGTGAAAGATGATGCGCTTGACGTTGAGTTCTTCGCGTATGGAATCTTCCATTTCGGCAAGCACTTTTTTTTCTTCGGGATCCCGTGTTACGAGAGCTGCGCTTTCAAGCGGCTGGCGATTTTTTATATTGAATTGATTTCTGAGCGCGTGTCCCATCGAAACGGCTTTTTGCACCGCTTCCATTTTAAACTCGAGCGCTTCGTTCCGCAGCTTTTCGCCGTATGCGGGATAGTCTTCGAGATGTACCGATTCTTTATCGCTTTTCGTTCGGAGATTTTGCCAAATCGTTTCGGTGATAAAGGGGATAAAGGGACATGCGGCAAGCGCAAAAGTTTTGAGCGCAATGTACAGCGCCGCGTATGCTTCCTTTTTATCGCGGTCGTTTTCGCTTTTCCAAAAACGGCGGCGGTTTCGTCGGATATACCAATTGTTGAGTTCGTCGATAAAATGCACGATGGGATCGATCGCACCGGAAAGGTCGTAAGAATCGAGAGAAGCGCTTACGCTTTTGACGAGCTTTTGCGTGATCGAAAGGAGCCACGCATCGAGCGGATTTTGCGGAAGCGCTTCATCGAATTCATGTCCGTCGGGGGAGATGCCGTCGATATTCGCATACTGCACAAAAAAGCTGTAGCTGTTCCACAGCGGGATGACGATGCCTTTTAAAATATCGCGCACGCCGTCGTCCGAATAGCGAAGGTCGTCCGCTTTGACGACCGGAGAGTGCATGAGAAAGAGGCGTATCGCGTCGGCGCCGAATTTTGAAATCGCTTCTTCGGGATCCGTGTAATTGCGGAGACTCTTCGACATTTTGCGCCCGTCCGAAGCGAGCACGAGACCGCTTACGATACAGTTTTTAAATGCGGGGCGATCGAAGAGTTCGGCTGCGAGCACGGTGAGCGTATAAAACCAGCCGCGCGTTTGGTCGAGTCCCTCCGAAATAAAATCCGCCGGAAAATGTTTTTCGAAATACTCTTTATTTTCAAAGGGATAATGATTTTGCGCATAAGGCATGGAACCCGATTCGAACCAGCAGTCGAGCACTTCGGGAATGCGCTTCATTGTACCGCCGCAGTTTTTGCACGGGATCGTAATCTTGTCGACGAACTGTTTGTGCAGATCTTCGGGATAGACGCCCGAAAGCGCTTTGAGTTCTTCCCTGCTTCCGACACAGATCGATCCTTTGCACGAATCGCATTTCCAAATCGGGATCGGATTGCCCCAAAAGCGGTTTCGACTGATCGCCCAATCGCGCGCGCCCGAAAGCCATTTTCCGAACCGCCCGTCTTTGATGTGCGGCGGCCGCCAATTGATTTCGGCATTCGCTTTGAGCAATACGTCGCGCTCTTCGGAAACTTTTACGAACCAGCTTCCGATGCTGCGGTAGATGAGCGGAGAAGCGCACCTCCAGCAATGCGGATAGGAGTGCACGATCGTATCCCGTTTGACGAGTTTGCCTTCGGCTTTCAAACGCGACATGATGTCTTTGTCGCAGTCTTTTACGAAGCGGCCTTCGTAGTCGGACACTTCATGCGTAAAGCGGCATTCGGCGTCGATCGGTTCGGCACAGGGAATACCCGTACCCTGAAAAAGCTTACTGTCGTCTTCGCCGAAAGCCGGCGCCGTATGGACGATGCCCGTACCGTCTTCAGTCGAAACGAAATCTCCGTTGAATATCCTGAACGCGCCGGCCGAGCCGTCGTCCATTACCGCCAGATGTTTAAAATACGGAAAAAGCGGTTCGTAGGTCGCGCCTAAAAAATCGCTTCCCTTTCGGCTATAAACGATCGAATACTCTTTTTCGTCCTTATAATATGCGGAAAGCCTTGCCGCCGCGAGGATATAATAATCGCCCGAAGCGGTATCGCGCACTTTAACGTAATCGATATCCGGCCCCATCGCAAGACCTTCGTTCGAAGGAAGCGTCCACGGAGTCGTCGTCCACGCAAGAAAATACGTGTTCCCGTTTGCAAAATCCGCATCGTCTATGGCATCGGGAGCTTTCGTTGCCTTAAACCGCACCGTGATCGCAGGATCCTGCACGTCCTTATAGCCGAGGGCGAGTTCGTGATTCGAAAGAACCGTCGCGCAGCGCGGGCAATACGGCAGGATATAACTCCCTTCGTAGATGAGATTTTTATCCCACAGCGCTTTTACGACCCACCAAATCGATTCCATGTAGTCGGGCATCATCGTTTTATAATCGTTGTCGAAATCGACCCAGCGCCCCATGCGCGTGATGATCCTCCGCCACTCGTCCGTATAACGCAGCACGCTCGCACGGCACGCATCGTTGAATTTTTCGACGCCGTAAGCTTCGATTTCGTGCTTGGAATTGATGCCGAGTTCTTTTTCGATCAAATTTTCGACGGGAAGCCCGTGACAGTCCCAGCCGAAGCGGCGTTCGACTTTTTTCCCCTTCATCGTCTGATAGCGCGGGATGATGTCTTTGATCGTCGAAGGAATAAAATGCCCGAAATGCGGCAGCCCCGTCGCAAACGGAGGCCCGTCGTAAAACACGTATTCTTCAGCGCCTTCACGCTGTGCGAGGGACTTTTTAAACGTATCGTTGTCCCGCCAAAACTTCAGAACCTCTTCTTCCTGCTTGGGAAAGTCCGCTTTCGGATTTACCGGTGTATACACAAAACGCCTCTATAGTTAAAGTGGAAAACAGTATACAGGAAAAAGGGAAAAAATACTAGAGTTCGTTCGCGGCTTTCCAAAAACTGCAAGCCTGCCGGCTTGTTCTGAAAGGAAATTTATTATAGTATCCGCTAAAGCGGATTGCGCATCAGTTTTTGGAAAGTTTCCTTGATTTACACTATGCGATGTTTAAAATTAAGTCATTGCGATATAAAGACTTAATTTTAAACTCGACAGGCTGTCGAAAAAGTAACCGACTTTTGAGACAGCCCGCGCACTACCGTATTTTTGCTGCGCAAAAATACGCGATCATTTCGTAAAGATACGACACGGCATCCCTGCCGTGCGTTGCACGAAGTGCGAAGTTCCCCGCGCAACCTTGCAACGAGCGCGGAGCGCGAAGTTCCCCGCGCAACCTTGCAACGAGCGCGTTAGCGCGAAGTTCCCCGCGCAGGAATTTATGCACGTCTCCTGACATATTATACTATTTGTCAATTCGTTTTTGTCAATCGATCGAGGATTTTCAAAACGGCAAGCACTTGATACTTTGAAACGCGTTGACAATCTTCGCCCCGCCTCAAGCATTCCGTAAACGCGGACAGCTCGTTGTGATACCAGCCGACCGCCGGTACGTTTATACCCGTCGCAACAGTAACCTCGTCGTCGATATTTACGCTGAACGCTTCGCCGCCGGCAGGATAAACGGTTAAATCGTTTCCGCTGCATACGATGACGGCGTTTTCGAATTGGACCCGCCAGCCCGCAGTAAACGGAAACGGAGCGTTGTACCATGCAGCTTCGGCGGTGACGGTGAGATTTTTATATTCGTATACAAAAGTCGCATGTTCGGGATACGGTACCGACGCTCTGCCGTTCGCATAACAGCGCGCATTTTCGGGCTCACCGAACAAGCTGACGATGATATCCAAATCGTGAATGTGCAGATCGTAGGGAATAAAGCCGCTCTTGTCTTTTTCAAAAAGCCACGAATCTTTCGACCACGAAGGACACTCGGAAAGCCTAAAAAAATGTGCGGAGCACGGCGCGCCGTACGTCTTTTCATCGACGATTTTATGCAAGTATTCGACCGCTTTTGTAAACTGCAGCACGAGCGCCGTATACAAACGGAGACCGCGCCGTTCCGCTTCGGAAAAGAGTTCGGCCCCGTCGGCTTCGGAAAGCGTAAGCGGTTTTTCGCAGATGACGTTTTTGCCGAGTGAAAGAGCGCGCATGACGAGCTCTTTGTGTAAAAACGTCGGTGCGCATATATCGGCTGCGTCGAAGGGTACCGTCACGGCATCGAGCGATGAAAAATACGGAACGCCCCACTCGTCCGCGCGGGAACGGGCGGCGGCATTTTTATCGACGACGGCGGCAATCGAAACTCCTTCGATATATTTGTAATTTTGAAAATGGACGTTCCCCATACCGCCCGCACCGACGATCGCAACGGAAATCGGCTTCATAGGGTATATCCCAGCCGCATCAAATAGTCGGCGGAATCGCGCACTGCGCGGTTTACTTCGTCTATATCTTTTGCACCGTCTTTTGTAAATTCAATTTCGATGCTGAGCGGCGACGCATTGTCATGCGCGTCGAGGATCGAAAACAGTTTCGGAAAATCGACAAAGCCCTTGCCGAGTGCGGGAAAATTCCATTCGTTCTTTTCGCCCGCTTTATCTTTTATGTGCAGATATGCGACGTTCGAAACGACGGCGGCCAGATCGGCTGCGGGATCGACGCCGCCGTAAAATATCGCATTCGCCGTATCGTAATTGATTTTTACGTCGGACGAATCGATTTCCGCAATCAACGCATCGACGGCTTTTCCGCTTCCGTGCTCCCCGTGTACTTCGATGACGAGACGCATACCGCAGCGCTTAAGCAGCGGGAGGAGCGTTCGTATATTCTTTGCAACAACTGCGTTCGCCGACTGCACTTTATCCTTCAGATGCGCTTCTCCTGCGGACGAGACGATAAACGGAGCTTCGAAAAAATGAGCGAGGAGGATATTGTCGGCAAAATCTTTCAGTCGCTCACTGTCCGAAAGATTGCAGTGCCCGCTCATGCCGATAACGCCGAGCCCCGCATTCGAAAGTTTTTGTTTAATGCGGCAGAGTTCCGAAAAGCTCATGTCCGCACGTACGTGTTCCGTCCAACCCTTCGTCGCCGTCAGTTCGATGTAGTGAAAACCCGCCGCAGCGATGCCCTCGACCGCTTCGTCGAGCGAAAAACCGTGATACGTATTGGAATTGACTGCAATGATACGCTCTTTCATAATCCTCCCGCTCCGAAAGCGTCCGAAAAGCCGAGCTCCCGGACGCTTTCTTTAGATCCGCCGGGAAACAGCCGAAAACGGTAATTTAAATAGGCGGTCATTACCGCTATACGAGAAACTGCTCGATATAGCGTTTCGACTGCACGAGACTTTTTACGATCATATCGCGCGAGCCTTCGAACGAGCGATCTTCGACTTCGATGCACGCCGCTCCGTCATAACCTATATCGGTGAGCGCACTCACGAATTTGCCCCAATCGACATCTCCGAGTCCCGGTATTTTCGGCAGCATAAACGCAAGCGGATACGCGAGTACGCCGCATTCGGCAAGCTTGTCACGAAGCAGTTTGATATCTTTAAAATGAACGTGAAACAGCCGATCGCGAAATTCGTATATCGGCCGGATATAATCCATCTGCTGCCATACAAAATGACTCGGATCGAAATTGATACCGAAATTGTCGTCGGGGATTATTTTGAACATTTCGCGCCACAGCACGGGCGACGTAAAAAGATTTTGACCGCCCGGCCATTGATCGATCCCGAACAGCATCGGACAATTTTCGATCGCTATTTTAACGTTGCGCTCTTTTGCAAATTTAACGATCGGCGGCCAGATCTTTGCGAAAAGTTCGAGATTGGCTTCGACCGGCTTTTGCGAATCGCGCCCGACGAAAGTCGTCACCATACCGACCGAAAGCGAACTGCTCGCTTCGATGACGCTGTACAAGTGTTCGATCGCTTTTTCGCGCTTTGCCGCATCGCCGTCCATCGTATTCGGATAGTACGCGAGCGACGACAACGATACGTTTTTTTGCCGGCAACAGTCGAGGATATCCGCCGCGCGCTCTTTCGTCAGCCCTTCCGTATCGATGTGGCTCACGCCTCCGTAACGCCGTTCCGCTTTTCCCTGCGGCCAGCACGCGAGCTCGACGCACGAAAACCCCAGTTCGGATGCGACATCGATCGTCCCCTTAAAATCCCAGTCAGCCAATATCGACGATACAAAACCCAATTTCATACGCCATACCTCCTCGATCGCGAGATGCAATTTTGAATCAACAACCCCGACGCAGCCTCGCAGCGAAGCTTCAAGCGGCGTCGTGGTATTAAACCCTCCGCACGAATAAAATTCGACACCCTTTTTTTAATAATTTGAAAACTTCCAAAAATCCGACCGGTCTTCAGAGATTTTCGTTTTCCTTGATATGCACCGTCCGGCCCGTCTCCGACGATTCAATGCTCGCAAAGACCGCGCGCATCGCACTTAAAACCGACTCCCCGCAGATTTCAGGCTGTTTGCCCGCAGCGATGCAGCCGACAAATTCGTCGATGACGCCGCTCTTTGTTTGACTGTCGTTCGTTTGAATCGCATCGAGTTTATATACGATTTCTTCACCGCCTGAAGAAATAAATTTCATCGAATACTCGGGAGCGTCATAGATGCGGAGAATTCCTTTGGTACCGTACAGCACCGTCGAATTGTCTTCCTGCCCGTAATACGTCCAGCTCGCAGTCATCGTACCGATAACGCCGCCCTTCGTTCGATATATGCAGATCGCGTTGTCGTCGACGCCGATCATATTGTTGTGCGCATCTTTTTTATCGAGCGTTGCAAGGCGCGCCGTCGTTTCGACGATCGTATCGCCGAGCAAAAACTGTATCAAATCGGTTTTGTGAATTCCCAAATCCGCCATCGCGCCCATCGCCGCTTTTGTGCGGTCAAAAAACCATACGTCTTTTCCGGGATCGACGCTCCACGTTTCCGGTCCTCCGTGTCCGAAAACCGTTCGAAACGAAATGATTTTTCCGAGCGTTCCGTTTTTGACGAGTTCTCTCGCTTTGACGTGTGCTTTTGCAAGCCGCTGATTTTGTCCGATCATCAAAAATCTATCGTGCGCTTTCGCTTCCGACACCATGTGTTCACATTCTTCGAGCGTCACCGCCATGGGTTTTTCACAGAGTACGTGCTTTCCCGCTCTGAGCGCTTCGATCGCGATCTCGGCATGCGTGTGATTCGCCGTACACACGCTCACCGCATCGATCGCCGTATCGGCAAGCATCTCTTCGCGCGTTTTATAGGCTTTGCAGGCGTACTTTTCCGCAAGCGCTTTCGCACGCTCTTCGTTTATATCCGTAATACCGATTATCTTTGCGTTGCCGTTGCTGAAATATTCGGGCAAGTGCCGCACCTGCGCGATTTTTCCGCAGCCGATAATTCCGACATGTACCATACCGTCTCCTGTGATTCGATTTGCAATGCACCGGCGCATGCTGCAGCTCCGGCGACCGCTTCTAAAAATTGATATTCTCCGCAATGCCGCATTTCAGCCGAATACCCCATCCCGCCGTTACGCTTCTTTTTTTTGCAGCAGCACCGCTCCTATCACGATGACGCCCTTGCACGCTTCGCGGAGAAACGGAGGGACGCCGAGCAAATTCAATAAATTATTCATCACCGCGATAATGAGAACGCCGAGCACGGTGCCGCCGACGGATCCTCTGCCGCCCGACATACTCGTACCGCCGACGATGACGGATGCGATCGCATCCATTTCATACCCGCTTCCCGCATTCGCGAAGTCCATTGCACCGATGCGCGATACCTGCAAAACCGATGCGACCGCGACGAGCAAGCCCATGAGCGCATATACGCGCCGCTTTACGGTATGCACGTTTATGCCGGAAAGCTTCGCCGCGCGCTCGTTTGAGCCGACCGCGTATACGTGCCTGCCGAACGCAGTCTTTTTTGAAACGACGTACAGCGCGTATGCAAAGACGAGCCAGTACACGATGGGCATGATCATCTGCCCCGCAATCTGCGCATTTGCGATTTCGAGAAACGGAGAAGGCACGGCGGGATTGTATCCCTGCATAAACTGCTGAG
Organism: Treponema sp. Marseille-Q4523; assembly: GCF_016901105.1. Classification (NCBI taxonomy): domain Bacteria; kingdom Pseudomonadati; phylum Spirochaetota; class Spirochaetia; order Treponematales; family Treponemataceae; genus Treponema; species Treponema sp. Marseille-Q4523. Next base: position 79,931 of record NZ_JAFEVM010000008.1, read on the forward strand.
TAACCGAACGGCATATCTTCATCGTGCCGAGCGTTGCGATAAACGGAGGTATCTTTCCCGCCGTTACGATGACGCCCGTAAATTCTCCGAGCAGCAAACCTGCGATAAGCCCGAGGACGATCGCAATGCAGTATGCGCTTCCGCCGCTGATACCGAAGGCGGCAAGCAGACCGCGTCCGCTCGAATCGATAAGCACCATGACGATTGCCCCGATTGCGACGAGCGTCGAACCGACGGCGAGGTCTATGCCGCCGGAGATGATCACAAAGGCCATGCCGAGCGAGATAATGCCTATCGTCGCATTGTTGCGCAAAATATTGATCCAGTTTTGACACCACGTCAAAAACCATTCGCCGAACGAATCGAAATTAAAACCGAGCGCAAGCGTTTGAAACACGATCATCACAAGCAGCGCAAAACCGGTACTGAACAGCGGCTTTTCCGTCCAATTCTTTTTAAACCATTGTACGCCTCGTCGCAGCGACGGCTTATTATCGATACTCATACTGAAGCTCCTCTTTCGATTTTTTCACCCGTTGCAAGGCGCATGATCAAGTGTTCGTTCATATCCGCCCCGGACACTTCGCCGACAACGGAACCGTGAAACATGACGATCGCCCTGTCGCATACTCTGACGATTTCCTGCGCTTCGCTCGAAAGCACGATGACGGCGACGCCGGAAGCCGCAAGCTTTTCGATAATTTCATAGATTTCTTCCTTTGCACCGACATCGACACCCTGCGTCGGATTATCGAGTACAAGGACTTTAGGCTCCGTATTGAGCCATTTCGAAAGTACGACTTTTTGCTGGTTGCCGCCGGACAGATTCGTAATCAAATCGTCTCCGCTTTCCATTTTGATATGCAGATCGCTCACGTGTTTTTCAAAATCGCGTTTTTCCCGCTTTCGGTCTATAAAACACAGCTTTCGATATTTTGCAAGCGATGCGAGCGAAGCGTTTTCAAGAATCGTCATATCTTTAACGATGGCGTTTTCCTTTCTGTTGCGCGGCAGGTAAGCGACACCTTTTTGTACCGCATCGGACGTGGAGAAAAAGGTCGCTTCTTTTCCGGCAATAAAGAGTTTTCCGTCCGCAGGCAATCCCGCTTTAAAAATCGATAAAAACAATTCGCTTCTGCCGTCGCCGAGCAATCCCGTTATGCCGAGCACTTCGGAAGCGTGAGCCGAAAAAGAAATATCGTTAAAATGTTTATGATCGCCGTAGCCTTCGACACGGAGCATTTCTTTTCCGCGCACGCAAGCCTTTTTCAAGCCGCCGCCTGCGATCTTATGACCGACCATATAAAATGCAAGCTCCGCGTTCGTCACGTCCTGCGTTTTTCCCGATGCGACGACTTTACCGTCTCGCAGTACCGTATAGCTCGAACAGATATCGAGCACTTCGCCGAGCTTATGCGAAATAAAAATGATGCCGACGCCCTGAGCCGAAAGATCGCGCATGAGCGCAAAGACACGCCGTATTTCCGGTTCCGTCAGAGAAGTCGTCGGTTCATCCATGATGATACAAGATGCATTCATCATCATCGCGCGCGAAATCTCCACGATCTGTTTGTACGACGCATCGAGACTCCGCACCGGAAGGCAGGGATCGAGCGAGATTCCGATCCTGTCAAAGGTTTGCTTCGTCTTTTCTATCATCGCTTTGCCGTCGAGAAAACCGTTTTTCTTTTTCAGCTCGCGGCCGATGAACATGTTTTCGTAGATCGCCAAATCGTTTATTAAATTCAATTCTTGATGAATAAATGCGATACCCGCATGCAAAGAATCGACGGGCGAAAAAAATCTCACTTCTTTTCCGTCGACGGCGATGCTTCCGGAATCGGCTTGGATGACGCCGCCGAGGATATTCATCAGCGTCGATTTTCCGGCGCCGTTTTCTCCGAGCAGCGCGTGTATTTCACCTGCGTGTACGGAAAAAGATACGCCGTCGAGAACGGCGGCTTTACCGAACGATTTGCAGATATCCCGCATTTCAACTTTCATGCACTACCCTATTTTGTTGATTATTGATTTTTACCGAGAGCTGAAAAGGGGCTGCCGAAAAAGTAACCGACTTTTGAGACAGCCCCTTTCGATACGAAATATCAATACGGAGAACCCGCATCGAGGAAATTTTTATAATTCGTACGATCGACGATCGACGTCGGAATGATTTTTTCTTTTGCTGCAGAAGAACCGCTGAGTACGGCAAGCGCCACATCGACGGCATCGCGCACCATCGCAGGGCTGTACAGCGCCGACTCGATCCAGATATCCGTATTTTTCGGCATCATGTTGAAATATTCCTGACAGCCGCCGCCGCCGGTGATGACTTTTACGTCCGTGCGTTTCGCTTCGCGAATAGCCTGAATCGCGCCGATCGACGTTTCATCATCCATCGAAAATACCGCATCGATTTTTTTATTTTTTGTAAGGATGTCGGTCATATCTTTCAAACCGGCTTCGCGCGTAAACTGCGTCGCATAAGTTTGAATGCTCAGATTCGGAGCGATTTTGGCGACAGTATCCAGAAAGCCTTTTTTGCGGAGCTGCGCTACCGAACCGGAGGTCGGCACGTCGAGAATGACGACATTGCCGGTTTTCCCGATTTTGTCGACGATATACTTCGCACCTTCGGCACCCATCCCCTCGTTATCGCCGGTAACGCGGTATACGCCGTCGACATTGATCACGATATCGAAGTTTACGACAACGACGCCCTTTGCTATCGCCCGTTTGATCGGCACTTCCATACCCGTCCACTGCGGAAACGCGACGATCGCCTGAGCGCCCCACAAAAGCAAATCGTCAAGCTGCGTCGTCATCTCTTCGCCGTTGGTACTCGTGTAGAGTTTATACACGACTTTATCGGAGAGCGCTTTACAGCGAGCTTCCGCTTCATAGGCTACCGCAGCAACCCAACCGTGCGTAACAGCCGGCGCGAGAATACCGATTTTGTACTTCTTGCCGGAAGCCGCTTTCGGCGCGGCAAACAACGAACCGGAAACGATCATCAAAGCAAGAAAAACGGCACCAATCTTTTTCATACTACCTCCCGTAAAAACTTTTGCAGGAAGTTGCAGCGAAGCTTCAAGCAAGTTGCAATTTCCGAAAAGTATTACAGCCGTACGCTAAGTACGAACACAGTTTTTTATCCGGTATCTTGTTACAGCGATACCGATCTTATGCAGTGTAGTGCGAATTTCCCCTCTTGTCAATGAAAAAATTACAAAAACATTATATTTTTTTTTAATATTGATTTTTTTGATAGAATTACATATAATATTATCAAATATATGTAATTTTTACATATATTTTTCATAGGGAATGCAATTATGGGAAAAAAGACACAACCGACATACGCACAATTGGCGGCGGCGAGCGGTATTTCGGTCGCTACGATAAGCCGCATGATGAACGGGAGCAGCAAGGTTTCGGAAAAAGCGCAGCGTAAAATCATGCAGGCGCTGACATCGCTCGGATACGATCCGGAAAGCATTCTGCCTCATCCTGCAGCCGACGGCAATTTTATCCTGTTCAATATACCGAATCTCGCAAATCCGTTTTACAGTTTGATTATTCAAGGTGCGCGCGACGCGGCAAAGAGAAGCGGCTATACGCTTTTAATAAACGAAGACGCGATAGACGACGCGACAATCGAAGCCTATCTTATGATGATCAAAAAGATAAAGCCTGCGGGTTTGATCATAACCAATTCCGTCTCACCGGTGATTTTAAATCGGCTCGATGCCCTCGTTCCGATCGTCCAATGCTGCGAGTGTAACGAAAACCTTTCGATAGCCTTTGTCACGATCGATGACGCGGAAGCCGCAAAATACGCGGTCGAACATCTCATCTCGCTCGGCTGCAAAAGGATCGCATTTTTAAACGGACCGCTGTCGTACAAATACGCGCGCAATCGGCTCGCAGGCTATACGAACGCGCTCGAGAGCGCCGGACGCAAAGCCGAACCGGAATTGACCGTGCAGCTCGGAGAGATAAATTACGATATGGCACTGTCCGCAGCCTATCAGCTGCTCAATTCCTCTAACAGACCGGACGCCTTTTTTTGCAGCTCCGACGTCTATGCTGCGGCAGTCATAAAAGCGGCAAAAAAAGTAAATCTTTCCGTACCCAACGATATCGCCGTCATCGGTTTCGACAATACCGAAATATCGTCGATGTGTACGCCGTCCATCACGACGGTAAATCAGCCGCGCTACCAAATGGGCTTGGTCGGCTGCGATATGCTGACGGAGCGCATCAACGACAAAACCCTGCCCGTGCGCGGTATGTATTTGGAAACCGAACTCATCGTGCGCGAATCGTCAACGCGCCGCCCCGCGTGATTTTCTCATCGCATGTATTTTCCGCGCTATGTATAAAAACGGCGTATCGGCGATGCTCGTCACAATGTAGATCGCATAGCACGACGCCGTTATCGCCGCGAGCGTTTTCATATCGTAGACGCCGAAAAACGCACCGAAATTGAAGAGGACGATGTTCACCGCTTGGGATGCGAGCGTCGCCGCGTTGTTGCGGAGCCACAAGTATTTCACCCCGCTGCCGCTTTTCTTTTTTGTTAAATCCCACAGCGCGTGATAGAGACGTACGTCGAGCAGTTCGCTTACGGCATACGCGATGAGGCTTGAGGCAAGGATGCGCGGCGTTCCGGAAAAAAGCGTTTTGACGGCCGCCATCGCGCGGTCGTCGGAAGCAGGCGCATAGTGCGGCCACAGCGCCGAAAACAAAATAAAAACGCAGGATGTCGCGATGCCGATTTTTACCGCTTTGCCGGCTTCTTTTTTGCCGTAGAATTCGCTTAAAAAATCGGTTGCAAGAAAGCTCGACGCAAAAAGCGTATTGCCGAGCGTCTGTTCCATGCCGAACGCTTTTATTAAAACGGCGACTTCGATATTTGCCAAAATCGTACACAGCGCGATCCACACGCTGCAGCCGGTTTTTCCGAAAAGGCAAAAAAACGCGAGCAAGCCGCCGAACGAAGCGGCAAGTGAAATGATAAGCAGCAATTCATTTGTCATAGTCTGTAGTTCTTATTATATCACGGAAAAAACCGCATAGGCAATTCCCGCAATGATCGCGATCACGGCTCCCGGCGGCAAATCGAAAACGACGGCGAGCACGTAGCCTCCTGCGGCGAAGATGCAGCCCGAAACGCTGCTCAGCAAAAAGAGAGAGCCGATACCCTGCCCTTTTTTCCGGCGCAAAAAAGCTGCGGAGGAAAGCACGGGCAGCACAAGCAGCGCGTCGATCAAAAACGCGCCGAGCAATTTCATCGCGATCGCCACAGTGAACGCGATGATCGCGACCATGAACGTATAGTGAACGCGCACGTGTATGCCGAGCGAATAGGCGATCTCCCTGCTGTAAAAGAGTGCGGCGATATTTCTGAAGTTGATAAGGACATAGGAGGCGAGAAAGATTGCAAGACCGGCAAGAAAGGCAAGGTCGGACACACCGAGCGCGAATGGACTTCCCCACAGCAAACTGAGCGTATCTTTTGCCGGAACCCCTCCGATGCGCACGACAAGCGACGCGAGCGCCATGCTGAAAACCATCGCCGCGGCACTCGCCCCGCCGAAACCGAAATTTTCATTTTTCGTAAACGCCGTCATCGCAAAAATGAGAACGATGTTTACCGCGAGAATCACGGGAACAAGCGGAAGTGAAAATGCAAGCGCGAGCGCACCTCCCAAAATGACGCCGTGCATGAGCATATAGCGAAGCGGCACAAGCTGCAATCGGAGCACCATGACGCCGCAAAGCGGAAAACAGGTGCCGGAGACGACGAGCGCGATACCCCCGCGAAACACCGGCGGCAGCATGAAGAGCAGCAACAGTCTATCCACACACACCTCCCGCACCTTCGGCCGCCGCTTTGCCAAGGTGCAGCACTTGCCACCCGGTCATACGCAAAAGCGCTTCGTCGTGCGTAACGATGATGACGGTCGGGATTTCGGAAACGGAAAGCGAATGCAGGATTTCCATAACCGTAGCGCGGCTTTCCGTATCCAAAGCGGCAGTCGGTTCGTCGAGCAAAAGCAGTTTTGCGTTTTGCGCAAGGCAGCGCGCAAAAGACACTTTTTGCTTTTCACCGCCCGAAAGACTTGCAAAGCTCCTGCCCGAAAGACGAAGCGCATCGACACGCTCGAGCGCTTTTCGAATAAGAGACGTTCCGTTTTTTACGCGGGACGGCAAACCGAGCGACACGACTTCTTCGACCGAAAGACTGTACTCCGAGCTCTCCGCCGCTTGCGGAATATAACCGATCGTCCGCTTGGGCAGCTTCGACGGATGTACGCCGTCGATCAAAATCTCCCCCGATTCGACCGGGATCATACCGATCAGCAATCGTAAAAGCGTTGTCTTTCCCGCACCGTTTTCGCCCGCTATCATAAGACGACCGCCGGCGTTTACGGCGAACGAAATGTTTTTGATAAAACCGTACGGCGCGGACAAATTTCGCACGCACACGTCGACGCCCTGCACGAGCTTTGCGCGGAAGCGCAGATGCGTATACATCTCATCGCTGTCGTGCATCGTTTCGAGACGATCTTCGGTCGCGCACAAAAGACGGCGCACCGAGGTATCGTACGAAAGTTCGATCGGATCGTGCCCGCCGCGCACACGGTTCAATTCCGCAACATAGTCGATCGCCAACGCGCTTGCGATATTCGCGTGGATTTTTTTGATGCCCATACGGATCATCAAAACGCAGGCGGCCTTTCCGACGGCGGTATCGTGAGCACAAAGATCGCTTCGAGAACCGTCATACGTTTTAAAAAAATCTTCAAGGGCAAACAGCGGCATAAGCCACTTCCCGCCGTTTGAAAAGATGAGCGTATCTCCGTCGTAAACGCACAGCGTCGTATGTTCGGGAAGCGGTAAACGATAAGCGGCAATCATACGGACAGTATAGAATAATTCGCATAAATGGCAAATAGCGCGAGAGGGATATCGTGTCAATGTATCGCGCGCGCGGCACACGAAAACTCTCGCAAAAAAGACACAGCTCCGCTATAATGCATACTGATTGTTATTCGCAGGAAGTATCGAACGAGGAATAGACGATGTCCATTAAGGCAAAAGACATGACGCCGGCGGAACGCAAAGAGCGTGTGGCGCAGCTGGTAAATCAATTTAAGGAAAATGAGCCCTTTTTTCTTTCCAAGAATTTTGTGGAAAGCGAAGTGCGCAATAAGTTTATCGATCCGCTGCTTGAATGCCTAAAATGGGATGTCAAAAACGAGAAAGGAGCGCGGCATGACCGGCAGGAGGTCATTACCGAAGATCGCGTAGTGATGAACGGGCAGGTGAAGCATCCCGACTATACGCTCTGTTACGGCGGCGAGCGCAAAATGTATGTTGAAGCGAAGCAGCCGAGCGTTGACCTTAAAACGAATCCCGAACCTGCGCTGCAGGTGCGGAGGTATGCGTATACATCGAAGATGCCGATTGCCGTGCTGACGGATTTTCAGGAATTGGCAATTTACGATACGCGGATTAAACCGTCCGAAAAAGACACTGCTGCAACCGCCCGCATTGAATACCTGACCTACGATAAGCTCTCAGAAAATTTTGAATCGCTGTATGATAAAATCAGCTGGGATGCCGTTGATCTCGGTACCTTCGATACCTATTACGAAAGCAATAAGGATAAGCGGGGAACGGCGACCGTTGACGATGATATTTTGAATATGATCGAAAAATGGCGGATGGAGCTTGCCGAAGATATTGCTCTGCATAACGAAGGAATCGATGAATTCAATTTGACGGGTGCCGTACAGAAAATCATCGACCGGATTCTCTTTTTGCGGATTTGTGAAGACAAAGAAATCGAAGAAGGAAACCGGCTTAAAAAAATTACGGCGCAAAAAACGGATATTTATAAAAATGTGCAGAATCTTTTTGAAAGCGCAAATGCTAAATTCAACGCGGGGTTGTTTGCTTCCGATACATGGCTTGACGAGCTTGCCGTTGCGGATAAAACGCTTATCAATATTATCAATGCGCTCTATTACCCCGAATGTCAGTATGAGTTCAGCGTGCTTCCGGTTGAAATACTCGGTTCCATTTATGAGCGTTTTTTGGGAAAGATAATCCGCTTTACGCGCAAAACAAAGAACGGACACAGCGTAGAAATCCTTGAAAAACCGGAAGTGCAAAAAGCAGGGGGCGTGTATTATACGCCGCCTTATATCGTTAAATACATCGTTGAAAACACGATCGGTAAAAAGCTTGCAGGCAAAACGCCCGATGAGGTAAGCCGTTTGCGCTTTGTTGATCCTGCCTGCGGTTCCGGGAGCTTTCTTGTCGGAGCGTATCAGTATCTGCTGGACTGGCACTTGGATCGGTATTATGCGGAAGAGCGGCGTGCACAGGCGGAAAAGAAGGGGCTTATCTACAAGGATGCAGCAACTCAAGGGTATAAGCTGGGTATTGAAGAGAAAAAGCGCATTTTGCTGAACAATATCTACGGTGTCGATATCGACGCGCAGGCGGTTGAGGTAACAAAGCTTTCGCTTTTTTTGAAGCTCTTGGAAAATGAAGGCAAGGCGCTTTCCGCAACGGGACAGGCGGCACTATTCAGAGGGAGCGACATACAGGCAAAAATTTTGCCCGATATGTCGCACAATATTAAATGCGGGAACAGCCTTATCGGAACGGATTATTACGCCGGTAAAGATTTAACGCTCTTCGGCATCGAGGAGCAGCGCAAGGTGAATGCCTTTGACTGGGATACGCAGTTCCCTGATGTTTTTGCACACGGCGGTTTTGACTGCGTGATTGGGAATCCGCCGTATGTATTTGCACGTGACAGCAAAGATAAAGGAATGAGTGATGACGATAAATATTATTATACGGAACATTATTCTATCGCAAAATATCAAATCAATTTGTATCATTTATTTATAGAAAAATCGACTCTGCTTTTGGCAGATAACGGATTATTCGCATTTATCATTCCGAATAATTGGCTTACGATAAATACGAACAAAGACTTGCGTAACTTTATTTTACATAAATCCGATGTGAGTATCTTAAATTTCAAGTATAAAGTCTTTGATGGTGCCGATGTTGATACCTGTATTTTGATTTTCTTGAATAATCAAAGTAATACAAATATGCTTTTACTGCAATCAAGTTCAGATAGAGAAATTAAAAAAATAAAAGAAACTAAAACAACTTTTTTCTCGGAGCAAACCGATTTTATTATTAACACTGACCTATTTTCAAATGAGCAATTCTTTACGATTGTAAATCAAATTGAAAAAACTTCGCACCCGCTCGATGAATATGCAAGTATAAAAGCAGGCTTACAAGCCTATGAAGTAGGTAAAGGAATGCCTATACAAACAAAGAAAATGAAAGATGAAAGAATTTATCACTCTCTTGAGAAAAAAGACGAAAATTATTTTAAATATCTCGATGGAAATGATATAAAGCGCTATGAATTAACTTGGGAACGCAGAGAATATTTGTGTTATGGGAAAAATCTTGCAGCACCTCGCGGGGATTGGAATTTGTTTTCATCGCCGCGCATTCTTGTAAGACAAATTCCTTCCAAACCTCCCTATTGTATTAATGCGTGTTATACTGCAGATGTTTACTTGAATGATCGAAATTCAATGAATGTCATTTATATAAAAAATAATCCGCTTTTTATTTTAGCTATTTTAAATTCCCGCGCCGTCTCATTTTGGTTTGAGCATAAATTCGGGAAATTATCGCGAGGCATTTTTCCTCAATTTAAAATAAATGAACTTGCTCGTTTCCCCATTCCATCTGCAACCGCCGAACAGCAGTCTTCACTGGCCGGTCTTGCTGAACAAATGATGCTTACCGTAGCGCAGTTACATGGCAATGTCAGTGATTCTGATAAAAAATTCTTACAGCAGCGAGTTGACATTTTAGATAGGCAGATAAATACTGTTGTATATGGGCTGTACGGACTGACGGCAGATGAAGTGAAAGTTGTGGAGGGAAGGTAGATGAATGATAAGATAAATCAAATCAGATTTATTACATATGCAGATTTATTAATAGAATTGGAATCAACAAAACCAAATAATCATTTACTATTAGGAAATGGATTTAATCTGTCTTTAGGGATAAAAACAAGTTATAAAAACATATT
>NZ_JAFEVM010000084.1:0-1760 GCF_016901105.1 Treponema sp. Marseille-Q4523
GTATACTCCTGTTTGTTGTACCGGCTTTGTGTTATACTTGTTCATGTCTGTAATTCCTTATGTGATATTGTTTTGTGTGATAACTTAACTATATCACGAATACAGACTTTAATAACGCTCTATGTTATCTTGGGCAGTTGTGAAATAATATGTTTTTTAGCCTTGCTATAGCTATTGTTTGTTCAACAGGCGGAAACAGGGATAAACATGAAAATAAATGAATTTCTTCAAAATTTACAGCTAAATTGGCAAGAAAAACTGCAAAAAGATGAATGGTTTTTTGCAAAAGAACGAGATAAAATAAATAATTCGTTTACGGCAGAAGAATCTTTTAATGCTATAATGGAAGTTGTATTTTTTATACAATCTGAAACAAACGCTTATTTATGTACCGAACTTGTTGATATTTTATATTTACTTATACGAAAAAGCGATACCACAGAAATCCCTAAGGGCTTTGCAGCTAATCTTCAAGTTTTGAAGGAAAAATCAGCAAAAGATATGTATTCATTACATATCTTAAAAGAAATCGAATCTTATTATAGAATATGAAGAGACTGCTGAAAAACGGTGTGAATCAATTCCAAAATCCTCTCAACGAGCGTTGGGAGTAGAGCTTACAGGGCAGGTTCAAAATCGCGGCATCCGGTTATTAACTGATATAAAATTCCAATTGATTCCATGAATCCGAACGGGAAGCATTTTCGGTGATATGGTAGATAAATGAGGCTAACTATGAATGCAACGAAATTAATTATTTTTAATATTTGTGTTTTGACTCTGCCTTTGGCCTGTTATAAAAATAAAGTAAAACACGGGGGAGATATTAAAGTAACAGGGCATACATATCAAGAGGATATTTTTCCTATTCTATCCACAGATCCCCTTGCTCGTACGTTACCGATGATACTAGGTGGGGCAGGAGGCGAGATCGGTCTGTATAATCCCGATGGCACGAGTATGTCGAAATCCGATTTGGCTGCTCTTGGTATTGTCGGTTCCGAAATAAGTATAAAGAATAAAATAACGGGAAAAACAATTGCCTCGCATAAGGAGAAATCTGCCAGTTTCTGGACGTCTATTTTCAGCTGGTTTAATAAATCGCGAAAAGAAGAGCTAAGTACAAAAAATACACTTATTTTCGATACTGATGAACATGCAGCTGATTTTGAGAGTAAAATTAAAAATAAAAAAACGAGCGATGACGCAAAAGCATATCCGCATAACAAGAATGAATCGATTGAGATTTATCGTGCGGGTAATAGAGTCATTATAAATTATGGGGATGAATGATGAAAAAAATTATAGCGATGTTTTTTATTTGTGTATTGTTTTCATCGTGCGGAAAGTTCGAGGAAGGTACAGTATTGAATAGATTAAACCCTATACGGTTGCTGCTTTTGAATATACGGAAAAATCCTGACAATATTTCCAACGAACAGAGAAAGCAGGCGAGAGCATTTTATAACGCGATTGTAAGATACGAATGGGAACCGGAAAAGGTAAAAGAAATGCTCGCTGCGGGAGCGGATCCGAATTACTGTTACGGGGAATGCGGCTGGATTCAAAATAATCCTTTGATTGAAACAGCACGATCGATGTTTTTCGATGCCGCGGGTTTTAAAAAGGCTTATGGATATGTTCCAGACCCACTCCCTGATGAAGGCAGATTGATTGATTTATTAAATTATGGAGCAGATATACATAAATACCCTTATGCATGGATTATTGTATATCGTTATGGAAATTATTATATACAC
>NZ_JAFEVM010000085.1:0-1750 GCF_016901105.1 Treponema sp. Marseille-Q4523
GATTATATATGATAAAAAGATTGACAAATAAGAAAAAAGCATACATAATAAATAGAACATATGACCTTTCATAAGGAGGAACCTGAAATGAAAAAAGGATTTATGGTATTTTTGTTATGTAGCGTTGTTGCCGCGCTGCTTATGGCAAAAGGAGAGAGCGAACAAGTCGGAAAAGAAAAAACTGTTACTATTGAATTTATTCAATGGTGGGAACCGGAATTACCACAGGGAGCTTTTCGGGCATTGATGGACGAATTTGAAGCGAAAAACCCGAATATCAAAGTCAAATTAGTTAGCGGTCCTTATTCAAATACAAGAGATCAAATCGTAACAGGCGCTGCTACAGAGACTTTAAGCGATGTCGTAGGTCTTGACGGGGCATGGGTAAATGATTTGGCAAAACAAGGGGCGATTGCACCTCTTGATTCTTTTATGAATCAAGGAGGTTTTAATCCGAAAGAAATAGCAGCGATCATAAAACTTGACGGTAAAAGTTATATGTTTCCGGTAGCAACTTTTGTCTACCCTATTTTTGTCAATCTGAATATGTTTGATGATGCCGGAATAAAAAAAATGCCTTCTTCCAGAAGTGACTTTGTAGCAGCTGCAAGAAAACTGACGAATGCTTCAAAAAATCAATATGGATGGGTACTTCCGCTCTCTTTACAATCTCCCAACGGGATTCAAAATGATGTTCTTTCATGGTTGTGGGCTTCCGGAAAGACAATGTTAAAAAACGGAAAGCCGAATCTTGTTACACAAGATGTAATCGGAACAATCGACTTTATCCAGACACTGTATAGTGAAGGTCTTATTTCTCCCGGTTCTTTTACAAAGCAGGAACAAGATAAAGTTGAGGAATTTGCAAACGGTCGAATTGGAATGATGGTAGATACGCTTGCTCATATTAATATGATCCGTGAGCGTAATCCGAAACTGCGTTTTGCAATTACCGCGATCCCGGCAGAAGACGGTTATACGGGGACACGCGGTTTGCCTTATGCGGCGTGGGGTATTGGTATAAGTAAAAACAGCAAACACAAAGAAGAAGCATGGAAACTTGTTTCTTTCTTGATGAGTGCGGAAATTAATACGAAACTTGTTTCAATTGCAAACGCCTTTCCCGGTAACGTTAAAGCAACTCCCGATTTTGTTAAATCCGATGAACTTTTTAAACAAGGCTTTGACATATTCCAAAAAGGTTATATTGCAAATGAATTTGTAGGTTTGCCTGTTGCAGAAGAACTTATGCGCCAATTTGATACGGAATTACAGCTTGTATTGGATAAGAAACAAACAAGCCGTCAGGCTGTCGAAAAAATTCAGGCAAAATGGGCAAAAGAATTTTAAGACAACAAAAACGTAATAATAAGTAACTATAACGGTCGGTTTGTTAAAAACTGCAAACCGATCGTTATTATCTGAACGGATAGCCGGATATCGGCAGGTAAAGAATGATAAAATTTAAGCGAATTTTAAAACCCTATATATACCTCTTACCAGCAATTCTATTGTTGGGAATTCTAATGCTCTATCCGATGGCTACCGTTATTTCATATTCGGTAATGGATAATGTTATAATGAATAAATCTCCTCGTTTTATAGGGATGGTAAATTATAAAACAATTCTGGAAGATCCGATATTCCATACAGCTCTCGGCAATACATTATACTTTACTATTTTAAGTGTTATTTTTCATCTGGTTATAGGTTTATGTTTCGCGTTATTATTAAACACAAAATATATATC
>NZ_JAFEVM010000086.1:0-1638 GCF_016901105.1 Treponema sp. Marseille-Q4523
CATCCGACACTCCATTTTATGTGCTGAAATAATAATAACCCGTATTCCATAATATTTTTGAAACGAAGTACGACATTCTTCTTTCTAGGTATTGCGTTTTTGGGGATTTCAGTATACCTTATTTACCAAAACATTGTATTTACAAATATTATGTAAATAGGTTATACGAGGTATAAAATGACTATAAAGCGGCAGAAATATCTGGATAAACTCATATCAAGGAAAGGAAACGGTCTTATAAAAGTTGTTACAGGTTCACGACGCTGCGGAAAATCATTCCTTCTTTTTACTCTATTTAAGAAGCATCTGTTATCAAAAAAAATTCCCGCCGATCACATTATTGAGGCTGCCCTTGACGACGAGGAGCATGAGGAACTTTTGGACAGGCATGCGCTCGGTGAATATGTACGCGGTAAAATCAAAGACGATAACATGTATTATGTTCTTCTTGATGAGATTCAGGAAGTTGACGGCTTTGAGCGCGTTCTAAACGGATTTCTAAAAATGCCGAATGTCGATGTTTATGTAACCGGCAGCAATTCGACACTTCTTTCATCGGAAATTTCCAGTATTTTTAAAGACCGCGGTGATGAGATCAGAATGCACCCTCTTTCTTTCAGCGAATTCATGTCGGTATATGAAGGCTCTAAATCGGAAGGCTGGGATGAATATTTTATGTATGGCGGACTTCCACTGGTCCTTTCATATAAAAACGTCGAGGACAAAGAAGATTATCTTATCCGTCTTTTTGAAAAAACATATCTTTCCGACATAATCGAGCGACGGAAAATTCGCAGTAAAGATGAACTTGACGAGCTTGTAAATATTCTTGCTTCGAGCATCGGCTCTCTTACGAATCCGACAAAACTTGAAAACACATTCAAAAGTGAAAAGAAAATAGAATTCAGCCGTCAGACGATCAACACTTATATCGGTTATCTGAAAGACGCATATATTCTTTCGGATGCACGACGATACGATATAAAAGGCAAAAAATACATCAACACTCCTGTAAAATACTATTTTGAGGATACAGGGCTTAGAAACGCAAGGCTTAATTTTCGTCAGACAGAAGAAACTCACATAATGGAAAATATCATTTACAACGAGCTGAAAATTCGCGGGTGTAAAGTTGATGTCGGCCTTGTTGAAAAATACGGAAAAGATAAGAACTTAAAGACGACAAAAAGCATTTATGAAGTTGATTTTATAGCAAATCGCGGAAGTAAAAAATACTATATACAGTCCGCCCTTTCGCTTTCTTCATCAGAAAAAGAAAATCAGGAAAAACGCTCTCTGTTGGAAATAAAAGATTCATTCAAAAAAATCATAATCATAAAAGATGATATAAAACCCCGCCGCGATGAAAACGGAATCGTTACGATCGGGCTGTGGAATTTTTTACTTGATGAGAATTCGTTGGAGTTGTAAATTGGATTTGGGAAACGGCATAGTATACAAGACACGCAAATAATGTATTCTACGGTTTCTATATGGTATAGTTCTAAAAAGAACGAAGCAAGAATTTTTAATCAATAAAAGCTGTCGATTTCTTTCAAAAGTTCATCGACAGTATTACTATGAGTTTTACATTCTTCCAGCCAATTGAAATCTTCATCTGTTTTAAAAATCTTATAA
>NZ_JAFEVM010000087.1:0-1608 GCF_016901105.1 Treponema sp. Marseille-Q4523
AATCAAGTCTTAGTTAAAGTAACTTTGGATGACAGGGTCGATATTGAAGAATTATGGCTGGTACAGTCTAAAAAAGATTTGCTGCATTATGTATGGCTTAAAGTTTCTTATAATGGAGTGCGAGGATTTGTTTATTATTCCGGCGCCTATTACAGTAATTATTATAAAAAATATATTGACGGCTATTCGGATCCGTATCAAAACAACTGTTGGGAAATTCTTGAAAAAATTAACGTCGGAAACAGAACTTGGACTGTAAGAAAGGTTTATCAAGGTCTTTCAATTTTTTCGGAAAATGATTTTATTGAAGTACGCGATAAGCCGGGGGTAGTAGATACGACAGTAATAGCTGAAATTCCTTCAAGTTATAAAAACGGAAACGGGCAGACAAATATCATAACGGAAGCAATTACGGAAGAATACGATGGTTCATATAGAAATCGTTGGGTAAGAATTACCGTAGCCGGCAAAACCGGCTGGATTTCCGGAGCATATCTTTCTGCAGAACGCGGCGGTCCTACTTATTATATCCCGGAAGACTGGATTGCTTTCCTCAAGGGAGATGCACCGTAGTCGGATAATATCCTGCCGAGTGCGCAAAGCCCGCATGAAAATGCGATCCGTTGCCGTTTAATTTTTTTTCGGATAAAATAAAAAGCGGATTTACTCATTACAGGAGATATACGCATGATTACCGCGATTTTATTCGGAGTGCTTGCAGCGATTACAGGATTATTGTTTTGGATTTTTATCGTCATGCTGATCGTAAAAGCGATAAAAAAACAGCCGAAAAAAAATACGCTCATACGTTCGGGCGTTTCCGGATTGTTGTGGATCGTCTTCTTTTCATGCGCGATAGTTATCGGAACGAAAGCTTTGATAAACGGCGATCCGCTCGTAAATAAAATCGCCGAAAGCGCCGGAGAAGCGACGGCGAATATTGCGGAACATTCGTACGAAGGTATAAAAAAGGGCTGGAATAAAGCGCTGCTCAATAAAATTAATAAACTTTCCGTTTCTTTCGTTTCCATACGGGAAATCGATAAAGACGAACGGGACACGTTCGATTTTGCAGATACGAACGGAAAAAAAATATTCGAAATACTGTTGTCGATCGACAATCCTTTGGACGCTTCGAAGAAAATTCCGTACCGGAAAATAAATAAAGAACAGCTGATTTTCGGAAAAGACGTAAACGGAAACTACATACCCGTGTTTATCATCGACGATTCGGGGCTTTCAACCGTTCCGTGGATTTTTACGTTTTTTCTTCCGACGTACAGGAAAGACGGAGCGTCGGTGAATATTCCGACGGGTAAATCCGAACTGCGCCTCAGGCTCGACGCGGCTGAAAAAGATTCGATAGAAAAAATCATCTTCGGCGAAAAAGATATTCCGATCCCGAAAACTCCCGCCGATACAATCGATTTGTAGACGCGCCGCTTCCAACGAGCGCGAAGTTCCCCGCGCAAACTGCAGGGGTGCTGCCGGGAGTGCAGCCGATTTTTATGTTACTCGCAATTTTTTTGAAATTGTATTCTCCGATGCGATTGCCCTATGCTTGTCTTGCGGTTGAGAAAGATATCGTTTTGTTATATAGTATAAATA
>NZ_JAFEVM010000009.1:0-80557 GCF_016901105.1 Treponema sp. Marseille-Q4523
ACTTAAAAGAGATCAAGAGACAATAAGTTATCGATCTGCTTTTGCAGGCAGATTTTTCAATGAGAAAAGTAAAATGAATGAACCGACACGTGTCGGTCGCTATGCTTTCTTTTTGCTGTTCCCGTATTTTAGAAATTGAGTCATATCTATGTCAAAATAGACTTCACGAAATTTCGGTTTTGCATTCTGTAAGAAGACTTTCTCAACGAGCTCCTTCATAACTTCCGGCATCTCCTTTCCGGAAGTATCTGTCTCTACGAGTTTTATTTCGTAACGTTTTTCAGATTTCTCCGGTGAAATCCATATGCCTTCATATTCGTTCATTTTAATAACAATTTTCGAATTCGGCAAATCCGGTGTAAAAAATTTATAACCTTTAAACGTAAATATACCACCACGATCCGTTCGTGCCGGAAATTTTGCACGTAGAACGCTGTTGATTTTTTTCATATCCGCTTTTATAAATTTCGATTCTTTTCCTTTTGCTTTTTTCGCATATTTTTTGATAAAACGAGGGATATATACGTTTGCCATAAATTCATTTGCATCATCGATAGTTTTTATCCCGTGTAGCTTAAATTGTACAGGTAGTTGCTTTTGGATTGTTCCCCAAAAACGTTCTATTCTTCCTTTTGCTTGCGGAGAATGTGCCGGAAACATATCGACACCGAGTTCTTCCATCATGCGGCCGAATTGGGTAAGATGCTTTTCTTCGTCAGTTGTTTTTTGGGATACAAAAAACACACTCGCCTTATCTGGATACAGTTGTTCGGGTATGCCGTATCGAAACGACATCTTCCGAAACGCCTCAACATAACCGAAAAGACATTCATTTTTTGTCATATGTAAACCGAGAGGGATTCCGGTAGCATCATCAATATATCCCTGTATACAATATCGTTTTCCGGTCCCGAACCAATCAAAGGGCGTACCGTCTGCCTGTACGAGTTCTCCGAAATGTTCTTTTCTCTCTCGAAATAAATGCACGTCTTGCTTTTTCTTTGACCTATAATTGACAGGTGTTTTGTAGCCCAATGAATTTAGAATTGATTTTACCCAGCTTACGGATGCTTTAATATTAAATTCATCGTTTAAGATATCGGTAAAATACATATATGTCACTTTTTCAAACGGATTAATTCCGTCTATTCTGGTGTTTTTAAAGACATTGATGATACGATTTCTTCGTAGCTCATTATCATGAGACCTATGGCACTTTTTGAGATTGCCGTGTATGAAAGCCGTAACACCTTTTGATCTGTAGGCTTTAATATTCTGCTGTATTGCCCGTTGCGACAGCCCCAGTTCAAATGCAGCTTCCGCTGTGGTCATTTCCTTTGAGATACATTTCATAATATACCGTTGACGTGTTGCTTGTGCTTTTGTTAATTGCATACCAAACCTCCTTAAGTTTGTACTTTAAGTGTAAAACAGGGTTTTTGATATGTCAATTTATTTTTTCAAGTCGTTCTATTTTCGCTTCAAAAATACGGGTTCCAATTCATAGTTTTTTTTCGGGTTTAGTATAAATGCACATTCATAGCTTCCGCCGTCTTTTTTTGTGCACTTCTTTACCGCACTCTTTTTTCCGGAACAGAGGTTTTTTATGTCCGTTTTACTGAAGGTTGTGCCCCGGGTCTCTTTCCACAACGATTTAAAAGTACAGCCGTCCTTATATCCGGTGCAAAACCAGCTCTTTTGGCTTTCACGTATCGGTCGTTTACATAGAGGGCAAAGAATATCATCAAGGGATGTTATATTAAAGGTGCTGACTTTTATAGTTTGTGTTACGGCCGTTCTCACGTATTCTTTAATTGACTTCCCAAAGGCGATTGGATCGGCGGCAAGATCTTCTTCCCATTGCGTCGTAGCCGTAATATCGGCAAGAGCTTGTATCGATGAGTTACGGATAGTATCAAGTAAAAATGATCCGAGAGGGGTACAGATGAAATTCTTTTTCTGTAATTCGATGTACCCTGACTTCATCAACTTCGGGATAAATGTATGACGGGTAGCCGCCGTACCGATACCGACGAGTTTTTTATGTGTTTCGGTTTCGAGCGACACGTGTCGGTCGAACTTCGGATTTTCCATAAACGATAAAATACTTGCTTCATTAAAATGTTTCGGAGGCTTTGTCCATTTTTCAGCTGTTTCAATATCTGCAAGGTATACCTCATTCCAATTGACAGAATCCAATATCTGGCTATCGTCTTCCGTTTTTTCACTTTGAACCGACACGTGTCGGTCGGGAAAAATCGTCGTAAATGCCTTCCATCCTTGCGCTACAATTTTTCTTCCTGTTATTTTAAAAGTATTTCCAGATACATTGAGGATAAAAGTTTGTCGGATGTATTTTTGCGGGGGCAAAAAAGCAACAAAAAAACGTTCAAGAATTGTATTGTAAATGTTTTTTTGCTCTGGTGTCGCATTTTCAGGAAGCTCTTTGAGGGGTATTAACGCATGATGTGCCTCAAGTTCTTGGTCATTAAAACATCGTTTATTGTCCGGTGATATCTGTACAGCGGATTTCAGCGGCGCGTAGTTCGGATAGACAGTACATAATCTTTCAAAAATAGTTTTGCAAAGCGTGATATTTTCACTTCCCATAACCCTCGACGGTGTTCGTGGGTAAGAGACGCATTTAAGTGTTTCATACAGTGATTGAATAATTGTAAGCGTTTGAGACGCCGTATAGCCGAAATAGGTATAGGCATCCTTTTGTATCGCATTTAAGTTATATAATTGCGGCGGGTATACCTCTTTATTTTCGCTTTTACTGTCTTTAAGCTGCGCGTGCATACCTACGCAGCTTCGCAGATTGGATATTCGTCCGTCATCGGGGAAATCCGTTTTATCCGCCTCAAAATAGATTCCCTTATATTGTACTGTCCGACCGACACGTGTCGGTCGAAATATCCCGTAGTGTTCAAAATACTTTTGACTGACAAAATGCGTAATCGCGTCGCAACGCGCCTGTATTGCTGAAAGAATGGCTGTCTGTACTCTCCCGACGGGCAAGCGTTTTTTTGCTGCGGCGCTGATATACCGTGAAAAATTCATACCGACAAGCCAATCTGCATGTTGCCGTGCAAAGCCTTGAGACGCAAGCATCGCATATTCGGTAAGAGGCTTTGCCGTTTTTATGCCCTCTTTAATTACTTCCGGTGTTAAGGCCTGAGATACCCAAAAACGTTTTATTTTCGAAAAATCGGTAATTCCCGCCTGTGTCAAACATTCGCGGGCAATAATTTCACCTTCTCTATCCGCATCCGTAGCAATAAGAATATTATCGTTTTTATGCGCTTGCAAGAGCTGGAGTACCCTTTTGGTTTGCTCGACGGTACTTGGATTGATGCAATAATCGAATCGCTCGGGGATAACAGGAAACGTTTCGGCTGAATAATGTGCCGGTTCTTCCAGATTAAAAAGATGTCCGAGACAATTCGTTATGGTAATTCCGCTGTAGCCGGACAATGCTGACGCAAACTCTTTTGCGACAGACGGCTTTTCCGTGAGGATAAGCATTTGAACTCCTTCTTGGGCAGGCAGAGTTCATTGCGATTATTTTACAGCGCTATGGTAGTTTTAGCAATAGTACGTCTTTCACTTGGATTGTTACGTGAGTAAATCAGACCGTCACGTGTCGGTCGGAAATTTCGATAAAGGTGTAAAATTACAGGTTTAACGGAATTTTGGATAGTATTGACGACGGAATAAATAAAAAAAAATAACAAACAAAAAAACACCTAACTCTTTGACGCAAGATAAAGGTTTGTAATGCGGTCGCATTTTTTTCTTTGTAATACAACGAGTTATGTGTATTACAGGTGTTTTTCGCGTAATGTATATTTTTTTTCTACAATAATACAGCGTAATGTATGCAAAATCATACAGTTTTATAACGTAAATAATAATATTGCAAAATAGACAAATATATATTATTATTTAAGTAAGAAATTGCACTAAAGGTGTAAAATTACAGGTTTGTCGGAAAAACATGTATTTCTCGAAAAAAAGAATCAAAATTTTGGCAGAAACAATAAATACTTCTACAGCGTTATTATGCAAAATTACTTTTGATATCGGCTGGTGCGCTGATTTGGAACTCGGCGATACGATCGATATTTTATTTCAGACATGGAATATCTTTTGGGAAAAACAATACCACAGTCGATACTATGCTTTTGAAGGAATGTTGCGGAGATTTTTGATTACGTGTGATGAAAAGCAACATATATTTAAACCGCATTTTTCCCTTTTTGCTTTACTGCCGAAGAAAAATACAGATAGAGAAAATGTTGAACATCGATTATATCTGGCTTGGGTGAATGCGTTGAAACAGCATAAGGAGGCTGCCGTCAATTTTGAAATCTTGAAAAAAGAACATACCGAAGAAGCGGTACGGGTATTTTGTACGGCTGATAGTATTGCAAACGACAGCGGTAGCACTCGACCGACACGTGTCGGTCGGACTGTGTCAGAGTGTGTGAAGAAAGCAAAAGGTATGCACCGCTTTTTTTCCGTCAGCGGGCTATTTAAAGATGCTTTGAACCGACACGTGTCGGTTCAGAATAACGGATAGAGGATAATACCATGCCATCATATCTGAAAGATATATTTACAAACCATCCTACGAAAAAACCTTATGAGGAAGACTTATATAAAGTACATAAGGTTCCGTATAAAAAAGATGACACACGGCTTCTGAAAACATTGCTGAATTCCAAGTCGGTACGCCGACAACGGAACGTCGCTCTTTCAACTGGACAAAGAAAAGGTGTATTTCATACTGCTTCCAATGTAAAAGATCAGCGCGTTACATTCAAAACTTCTCACAGTCCATCGCTTCAGGCACATAATAAATATCTTACTGTATATATGCCGCAGAACAATAAAGATACCGTAAATGAAAAACCCGTATTATTCGGAGTTGATGTGGGCGAGTACGATAATGCGAAAGTTTCGATGCACCATAAAATGATCATCTCTCCGGAAAATCAAACGGTTAATCTTGAAGTGCTCGCAAATGAATTTATAAAAAGAGTGGAATCTATGACCGGCTATAAATTGTATTGGAGAGGAGCAATCCATAACGACACCGCGCATCGTCATGTACACCTGTGCATAAACGGAAAAGATAAAAACGGTAAGAAAGTTTATTTTCAACCGGAAATGATAAAACACACGATGCGTGAAACTTTATCGTATGTCGCGACGCAGTTGGTGGGTGAAAGAACTGAAGCGGAAATTGCTGCTGCGCAAAAGAATATGATAACGGCTAAACGGTGGACAAGACTTGACGAGCAGCTTGAGAAATATCAGGAAAAGATAAGCGTCCATTTGCTTAATCAGGATATGCAAAACAGGCTCGCATTTTTATCCAAATTGGAGCTTGCAACGAGACATACAGATTTCTATGAATTAAAACCGGAATGGAAAGAAGTGCTTATTGCGACTGGGCGATACAATACGTTCTTTGACGAATATCAGCGGGTAAACGGCAATCTTACCCTTTACGCCGGAGGCGGTATAAAAGGAACGGTTGAAAAAGTTATTACATTTGACAAAGATGAAAGCTGGAATGATGCGCTCATTATTAAACAAAATGATAAACATATCTACGTTCCAATTTATCAATTGAAAAAAGAAGATATACAAGGAAAAGAGGTGGAGATTACAGAGGGCAATCGTAAACTGTCGCGGCAGCTTACCGACCGCGACATTCATGTTCATAATACAAAAGAAAGTCGTGATAGCTATCTATAGATAAAATAATAATGCTTTATACAATAAACAATATTGACAATAGCGTGATTTTGTCGTAAGCTACGGTAAAGTATCTGCCCGCCCATCTTGGAGATACTTTATGAGTACGAAACAATATCTTCCGACAGGAAAGGCTGTTACGCCTTTTAATCCGCAGCTGGAGCATTTCGATTGGATAACAGGACAAATTAGGCAAGAAAACAAAATATTACGCACTGTAGCCATCATATCCTGCCTCGCATTTTTTCTTTCAATCGGCATAACGTTGTATGCCGTCGCACAACCAGATTCTATTCCCGTTTTGATAACGATGAATGACTTCGGGCAAACATCGTATGTCGGTCCCGTTACAAGGAAAAATTATCAAAATTTCGATGTACCGGAACTTGCGATGCAGTACCAAGTCAAAGATTTTATCAACCTCTATTACACGCTTTCTACCGACAAGACCGTCATGCGTAAATCGGTTAATAAAATGTATCATATCCTTACATCGACAACGGCATCAAAATATTCATCACTTCTCAAAGAGGAAAAACCGTTTGCGGATTTCGGAAGCCGTACTCGCGAAGTTCTTTTTCAAACCGAGCCGCTGAAATTATCAAAAGATTCTTATCAGGTGGATTTTCAAGTCGTTACTCGTCAGCTTTCAGGTTCCATTATAAATAATATTACATATCGAGCGGTTATAAGCGTGAAAACATTAAAACCCAGCGACGACGATATAAAAGATAACCCGCTGGGAATCTATATTACTGCGTTTGACATGAAACAGATCGACATAAGAATTACAACCGGAAACGGAGGAATCAAATGAAATATTGTAAGGCCGTGATAGCTATAGTTTTGATTTTCAGTGCATGTTCAACGACAAAAAATTTAGAAAAGAATATAAATACCGATGCTTTCGAAAACAACGGAACAAAAAATATCGAAGAAGAAAAGCAAAAAAATGAGGCTGAATTACATGACTACTATGTACAAGAAGAATTAAAAGTACAAGACGTTGAAAATACCGTTGTTTTTATCGACAGGCCGGTATACATCCCGGAACAAAAAGATATACCGGAAAACGAACGAAAGAATGAAACAGGTTATGACGCTACGCTATCCAGTCAAAAGAAAGCAACGGTAAAACCGGAAAACTATAAAAACGGAACATTTTTTTATCAGTACAATGAAAACCTTGTTTACGAAGTCTATGCACAGCTGTATCATCTTACGGATATTGCCCTCGAACGGGGTGAAATAGTTAATGGTAATCCGCTGCTTTCGGAAGATGAAAGTGTTTGGGAACTTACTGCAGGAGTGTCTAAAGACCCTGATACGGGTGAAGATGTGCAACATTTTTTTATAAAGCCTGCACGCCTCAAGCTCGATTCGACTTTGATTATTATTACCAATCGTAGGGTATATCATTTCCGCATAAAATCTTTTTCGGATACACACATGGCAATGGTTAAGTTTACTTATCCGGAACGAAGAAATGTGTATGCAAGAGCAAAGGATACGGCAGAAAACGGTCGCAGCGTTGAAAGCGATTTTATAAAAATTTCAAATCCTGAATTTCTTTCCTTTGATTATAAAATAAAATATTCTATGTTCAAAACCCCAGAATTTCTTCCGAAACGTGTGTACGACGACGGGCAGTCTACCTATATACAAGTCGATGATATCGTACTTCATAAAAAATTGCCCGTACTGTTTAACGAAAAAAATGAAATTGAAAATTACAGCGTGAAAAAAAATGTATTTGTTGTTCCTCGTTTGATTAATAAACTTACTCTTAGGCTCGGAAAAGAAAAAGTCACAATAGAAAAGAAAAAATCGAACGCAAAAACTGCTGATTCGGAAGAAGGAGTAAGCGGTGGAAGATAAAACACTTGAAAATGAAAATACATTGGATGATACTCTCGTCGATCTTCGCGACGAAATCGATAACGAAGAAGAGGAGTTTACTCCTCCGGAAGAAGAGAAAGAAGAAGTAAAAGAGTTGAATGTCGGGAATATTTTTGCTGCCATTTTTATCGGTATAACGGTAATTTTTCTCGTCATCGTAACAGCAAGCGCAGGTAAATCCAAGAAGAAAATTCAAAATAAGGAGCTCGATAAATCCGGTAGTAAAACCGTTGTTGAATTCAAGGATAAAACAAATAAAGAGCCGGATATGATCGAGGACATACAACAGCCTTTCGAAGAAAAAACACAAGAAGATATCAAATCGGATGACGTCGATAAAATCCTCGATACATTACCTCAAGAACTTCAAAGCGGACAAGCACCCGTTACTTCCGTCGGTACTCGTTCTTCCGGCGGATCGGGAAAATCAGACAGACCCGATACACGAAATTCAAAATCGCCGAGAAAAATTGAGGGAATAGCAGGTAGAGAATATATAAGTCCCGACACCAATGCTGCTATCGTCAGCTCCGTTATAAACGGAGGATATTCTGCAGCCGCTTCGATGATGTCGAAAGAACAATATATCGCCCAACAAATACAGCAAACGCAGGCATTACAAAAGGCTTTATACGGTAGTAATGCATTCGGGAGTAATGACGGCGGCAATCACAGTGCAAGCGCATACCAATCGAACAAAGAAAATTTTTTCAACAATCAGCGCGCCGGAGGCGGGGGCGGACAATATTTATCGTATAATTCTTTGTGGGACGGAACAATAATATCCGGCGAATTGGTTACCGCAATCAATACCGATAACCCCGGCGTTGTTATTGCCCGTGTCACGGAAAACGTTTATTCAAGTTATGATCACTCTTTTCTCTTGATTCCCGAAGGTTCGCTCCTTTATGCAACCTATAACTCATCAGTAAATTACGGACAAAATAAAGTACAGGTTGCATGGAATCTGCTTATTCGTCCCGACGGCTACAGAATTGTGCTCGGTAACATGAACGGTGTCGATATTCACGGTGCGAGCGGTTACACGGGCAATGTATCGAATCATCCGTGGGCAACTTTAAAAGCGCTCGGGTTGATTGCAATGTATTCAATAATTCAAACTGAAGCGATGAATAATATCAACTCACAAAGAAATGAATATTTACAAAATGCAATGTCAGATGTTTATACACAATCCGCAAGGCTTGGAAATAAGATCATCGATCGAGCGCTGGATATAAAACCGACTATCAAAATAAAACAAGGAAAAGAAATTAAATTGATAACAAACGTACCTCTTGAGCTTCCGCCGTGTGAAGTTTATCAGGTAACTCGCAAATATATACGGACAAAATAAAGAAGGAGCTTAGCAATGAAAAACAGTGTAAAATCAGTACTAATCTATGTCGGACTTTTGCTTGCAGTAATCGGTAGTACATCTTGCAAAATGTTCGAGAGTTTTAATGATTCCGGCAACGACGATAATTCTGTTACCATCTCATCTTTGTCATTGGCAAAACAGACGCTGACAATGACGGCCGGATCAATGGATTATATTACCGTCAAGGTGCAGCCGGTAACAGCGCAAAAGAACTGTAAACTTACTTGGACGTATGATACGACTATAGTTAGTTGTGATACGTCGTCGAATTTCGGCGTTACTATTACGGCCTTAAAAGAAGGGCAAACTTCTTTACGATGTTCATACGGCGGTTATGACGCTACCTGTATTATTACCGTATCAGGACATCAGCCGGGATATGAAGAAACTGTCGAACCGTATATTTACTCGAATACGACAATATTACAAACCAGTCCTGGAATAACCGAAAAAGTATTTGTCTCTTTATATGGTGGAACCGCTGCCGATATCGACGGCTATGCGTGGAGTTTAGACAATGCTTCGGTAGTAAGTATTCAGCCGACAGGTCAATATTGTTTAATTACGGCAAAAGATTCCGGATATGCGCGGATCAAGGTAACGCATAATAAAGCTGCGTATCCTTATTATATCGGTGTTTATGTTTTTGCCGACGCAACGAAAGTCCCGTACATTACAACCTCATCGAATATCCTCACCATGAACCAAAACGCAGGAGAGCAGACAATAACATGCGCTTTGGTGAATGGAAAAGACAGCTCTCTTGACAGCTCATTCAAGTGGGAAATTGTTAATAAGGATACTGCTGAAAACCCCATCGGTTTATCATATAATGGAAATAAAGCTGTCGTAACACCGCTTCGTAGCGGAAGCTGCACGGTGCGCATTACGCATCCTGATGCACCGTATCCGCTTGATATTCTTTGCCGTGTTATCACTATTGTGAAAAACGTATATATTAAACCTGATAATACGATCATTACGCTAAACGGTACGACAGAACAAACCGTAACGTGCAGCCTCGAAAATATCAATATCGGAGACTATTCGATCGATGAATATCGGTATGCGCTCGATAACGCAAGTGTAGCCGAGATAGTCGGCTCGGTCGGAAATCAGGTAACACTGAAAGGTCTTGCAAACGGCAGTACGAAACTCATTATTACACACCCGAAAGCCGCCTATTCGCGCGAAGTCCTCTGTATCGTTACCGGACAATTGAAAGATGCAATCGATGCGTCAAAATACATTACAACAAGTCAGAATTATATCAGAACAAAAATAGGGGCGGAACCGACAGCGATCTCTGTCAGTTTAAAAGGCGGAGAAGATGGCGATGAAAACGGATTTAAATGGGCGGTAAAAAGTAGCCCGTCAGACGGCGGTAATTCCGATGTAATACAACTTGAAACGACAAACGGAACAGTCCTTCATAGTCGTTCTGCCCGTTCTGCGGCAGGTACGACCTATGCGTATGGGAATGCATATATTACACCGAAAGCCGAAGGTACTGCAGTAATTACAATAAGCCATCCAAAGATTGTTTACACGACAGAAATCCTTGTAAAAGTTTTAAATGCAAATGCCGTACTCGAAGAACCCCTCTATTTCACAGGGCTTGGCTTGCTGCGCATTGTAAACGGAAAAGAGCTTGAATGCCGTGTCGGATTAAACGGAAAAACAAAATCTCCTTCCGATGAACAGAATATTACATGGCATAATAACGATACAAGAATTTCCGTCATAGGCAATGGAACCGTAGCGACCGTTAAAGCTCCGCCGCATGGAACAGGTTCTACTGTTTCGCATATTACCGTGAGTCACAATAAAGCCGAAGAAAATAAATCAATTATTGTGATGACAGCCGATGATGAAGAAACGTTAATGAATATGAAGGCGATTTATGCCGACAAATTGTATTACAATTTTGAAGTAGGAAAAGAAGCCGAAGTTGTTTGTAACGCAGTCGGCTTTGAAACATATGATGCACTAACCGGTACAAAAACGGAATACGACTATGCAATGTTTACGTGGACGACAACGGATCCTTCCGTAATTTCAATTACAAAAAATCCGCGTAATCCGTTGAATTGTACGATTAAAGGCCTGAGAGCGGGAAGCTGTAAACTTACCGGCTCAATAGAAGGGTATTCATGTGAATTCAAAATAACAGTTTATCCGCTCGGTACGGTCCATACCGATCCGGAAGTGTATTTTACGACCTTGCAAAATGTTATTACACTAAAATCAAAAGGTAAAACAGCTACGGTCAATATAACCGCCGTAAATCTCAATGCCGGTAAGCAAGCAAATATTGTTTGGACAAGTGAAAATACCGATATCGCAACTGTTCACGCAAACGGTACAAGCGCAACAATTACCGCACAAAAAGAAGGTGAAACGGTTATTCATATCAAACATCCGGAAAGTCAAAACACACTAAAAATCTACGTCCGCGTTGGAAGCGAATATGTAATACCTAATGTAAAACCGCCGGTATATGTGTCTGCTCAAGATGTTCTGACTATGCTTAGAGATGATCCTGCACAAAAATTACAGGCGGTTTTAGTAAATCAATCCGGTACAATTCCAAGCGGTTTTCATTTTTCCATCGATAACCAAGATGTCGCAAAAATTTCCGCCCAATCGCCAAACGGCATTGCATATATAAAACCGACCGGCAGCGGACAGGCGGAAATTACCATAACGCATACCGCGACGACGATCTCGAAAAAGGTTTTAGTCGTTGTCGGAAACAGTTCCGAAGAGCTTGCGGGCTTTGTATACTTAACAACGAATAATAATGTCGTTGCCGTAGGGGAAGGGAATACGAAAACCGTTTCCGTCTCCGTAAAAAATTCCGACAGCATTATTATGGACGGTTATACATGGTCATCGAATAATCCCGATATTGTAGATATTACATCGAGCGGAACAAGCGCAGTATTAAAAGGAAACAGTATCGGAACGGCCGTAATTACCGTAAAAAACAAGTATTGTAAATATCCGCTACAAATTATTGCGCAATGTGTCGATCCGATTGCCGCAGCTGCAAGCCCGTATATTCAACTGAATGCCAGTGTCATGACTTTAACTGTCGGAACGACATATACGTCCATAACGGCATCACTCGTTGGAGGTACGGAAAGCGATAATTCGAAATTTATCTGGGCGGCAAACGATTCTTCCATTTGTGCAATTTACGGACAGAATGAAGTCGGTAAAGTAAGGGCGTTAAAAGCCGGAACTACATATATTACGGTGTCTCACCCTAAGGCCGCCTATGCTGCGCAAATTCTTGTCGTTTGTGATACGGTGAAAGAAAGTGATTGTTCCATAAGCGTGCCGAACAGCATTATTACTATGAAACCCACCGATTCGGCGCAGACAATCACGGCAACGCTCATAAACGGCAATGCGGCCGATAAATACAACTTTACGTGGTCGCTTGATGTGTATGACATTATTAATTTTCAATATTCCGCGAACGTCTGTACTATCACGCCAAAGCAAACCGGCACGGTAACTATTACCGTCTCCCACCCGAAAGCGGCCTATGACCAGCAGATAATTGTTAATGTACAACAGTATTCGACCTTTTCGTTCCCGAATGACAGTATGACTATCGAAAGGGGAGATGTACAATTTATTAAAATGCAAGTACCGACGACCTCAGTGACAACGCATGTCGAATACTCTGTAGAAAATTCAAAGATATGTTCGGTCGCCGGTACAAAATCCGTTGCACAACTTACGGCAGTGGGAGCGGGAACAACGACTGTAAAGGCAAGGCTTATTGCAACAAGTACCGGAGTAAAGCAAGCGGAAACGGAGATGATGGTATATGTTAAAGAAAAACCGGTAAGTGCCGTTTATATTACCGCATCTTCGACAATATACACCGTGAATAAAGGAAAAAGCCAAACTCTGAGCGCGACGTTGATGGGCACAGGTGTTACGGCAACGGATCAGTATAATCTCAAATGGACATCAAACGACAGTGATATCATACAGGTAACCGGTATCAATCAGGATGGAACGGTAAAAGGGCAGTCCATTTATATAACCGCAGTAAAAAGCGGAGAAGCGGTCATTACTTGTTCGCATGAAAAAGCTGCAAGTTCCCTGCAATTTTATGTCGTTGTACCGGGAACAGGTGAAAAGACTGTTACTCTCAATAAGTCGTATATAACCTTATTAAAAGGGTCGAGTGGAACTCCATTAAAAGCGACAATCGAAAACGCTGAAAATAACAACGATTATAATAATTTGATATGGACATGCGAAGGTGCAAACGGAATTGAAGTAGTAAGGGTTATGGGCAGCGGACAGAATGTAACAATTTATCCGCTCGCAGTCGGGGAAGCAACCGTTATGGTACAACTTCCCGATAGCGCAAGTGTGGCAAAATGTACTGTTGTCGTTAAAGCCGGTAAAAGTCTTGTCTTTGAAACGAATAGCAGAAAAGTACAGCCGATGCACTCGAAAGTCTTGAATTATATCGTAAGTCCGCCCGATGCAGTGCTTACATGGACGATGTCGCAAGGTATTGGTGAAGACTATTTTGAATATAAAGATCTCGGCTGTAACAACGAAGGAAAGGGACAGGTGGAAATCACCGGCATTAAGGAGGGATCCGGAATACTTGCTTGTGTTACGGACGGAGGTGCAAAAGCGCAATGTTCGGTACGGGTTGCGTGGGATTATGAATTTTCCGTTGCCGGAAGTACAACATTTACCTGTACGCCGGAAGAAACAAAAACAGTTGAATTTAAAGTTTCGCCGGTAGATTCAAAGATATCCGTCGTTTCAACCGATGAAAAGTATTTTGCATACGAAATAAAAAATAACGGTGACGGTACGGGCACAATAACATTTACACCGACCACTGAAACGCCTGCAAATATCTCTATCAGTATTATTGCTCAAAATCCGGGTAAAGATGATGAAGAGGTCGGAAAGAAAATTCTGACTGCTGCGTTCCGATATAATAAGCTGACACCGAAGATTTCAAAGGTTTCCGCTTCCGGTAACTATTCAAGATGGGATAGCGATTCCGGCGTCGTTGTCATCGGCGACGGGGAAAATATAACGCTGAAATTCGGTATACAGGAAACAAAAGCGGACGGGTTTATCGAAGAAGTTAAATTCGAATCGCAGGATGCGTATAAAGAGCAATTCGGTATAAATGAAATAAAAGAAGAAGAAAACGAAGGTGAAACGGTAAAAACGCAGACTTATAAAATATTTGATAAGAACAACGACATAATAAAATATGAATATCTTATTGAAAAAGTCCTTGTCCCGTATTACGACGGCGTCCCGATTGTAGATTGGAAAACGGACATGGCTTGGCTTATGGGACATTGTTATCATCGCCTTCGGATTTGCAGTAAATGGTTTGCTTTAGTAAGCAAATCGCACAGCAATATTACTCGCTGTATAAAGCATGCACCGACATATAATAATGTACTGCCGACATATTATATTTTGGCAAACTGTTGTTTGTATCACGGTGCAATAGGTTGCAATAATGAAGAAGAATCTGTCATCTATGAACGATCTTTTTATGGTGACAGCGGAATTGATCCGGGAAAATGGGCACGCGGTTCACGGTTTACCAAAAAAGAAGATCCGAGTTACCGCAATACGGTAATGGATGCTGATGAATTTGAACGTATCGCATGGTTTTATTGTTGCGGAACCCGCCCTGCCAATGCTGTGTGGTGTCATAGAGGAGATTTTATCGAGACATGTTCTATGGATTATTCATACAGACCGCTTGGCTGTGATGGAGAAGAACTCGGAATCAGTGATTTTATAATGAGTGAAAATGTTGCGGCGACGAAACGATCCTCGACGGATAGGAGCGTTAAATCATCCGTCATGATCGGACGCCTTGCTGTAAAAGTGCATCATGGCAACACTTACAAAATGGTAAAAATTCCGGTGTACTACGAAATACGAAACTGCGCGATGAATTATTGATTTATATTAAAAAAAGAGGGCTGATATCAGCCCTCTTTTTATCGTCAGAATAAAAAAATCGTTTAGGTTAAATTTATACTTTTCTCTACAGATTTATATCGCAGGCTATTCTCTTGTCCACTCGGTTATATCCGGTTTACCGAATAAAAGATAGCCTTTCAATTTAAGTTTTGTAGATGAAACCGATAATATCGTAAAGTCTCTATTTAAATCCGAGGGTCCGTTTGAAATATTAAAATATTTATCTTTCTTATTTCCGCTGCCTTGTGTCCAAGTTGTCCAGTTGAATGATGCATTATTATGTATGATATCTTTGCCCCGATACACTGTTATATGACCGGTCTTATCAACATGCAGTTCAAGACGATCCTGTCCATTCTTCCATGTACCGACTAATTTATAATCAAGCGCTGAACCGGAAAATGTATCCGATGTGACCGTGATGATACACTGTCTCCACTTCGATGGATTGTCACGTGAAATTATTTTTACTATAGCGGTTCCGATCGTCTTTGCAGTAATCACATCACCTGTATCAAGCGAAATTGCGTCATATTCATTCTCGGAAATCTCATACCGGTGCGCATCGCTCCATGACGCTTTAAGTTTCACTGTCTCGCCGATTTTCATCGAATACGTCGTTTTTGTACAGATGTCGAGCGTGTTGGGGTCTTCGCCGGGAGCGGGATTTTCGACGGTTTTTTCGTATTGTGCATAAAATGTAATATCTCTGTTTAAAGTATATGAGCTTCCTGCAGCATAATCTGTTCCCGTGCCGGTATCTTTCGTATTCCAGCGTGCAAACGTGTACCCCACGCCGGATAGGGTGTACTTTATTCCGCAGGCAGGAAGATTTATAACGCTCCCTTTCTTCTTTTCAATATTTGAAAGATCATGAAGGGTGTGTTTATAGGTCGCCCCGTTACACGTCGCCTGCGCTTCATGAGGAATATTGTAATCGAACTTTGCCGTATAAATTACAGGGGCAACTACCGTAATTGTGCAGCCGAAAGAGGAAAGATCGTCAGGACAAATTATCTTCAGTTCAGCTGTGCCGACTTTCAAAGCCGTAACGACATTATTTGTACTATTGAACGAAATAGCACCGTCATCATTACGCACAAGCTCAAAAACAGTGTACTCGCTCTGTATGGGTTTCGGTGTAACCTTTACGATATCGCCGACCTCTATTGTAAGAGAACTATCAGCGAAAATCGTTTTTATGTTGTCTTCAGAATCAACGGAATTGACCGATGTATTTTCTTGAGACGATGCGGCGTCATTTCCTTGTGTGCATGACGTAAATACAGCCAACGCCATTATCAATACGGTGCGTACAGTTAAAATCTTTTTCATACGTTACCATCTCCTTGTGTATTTAAGGTGTTCTCTTTTTCGCTCTCTCTCGTATCTTAGCCGTTCTTCCCAGTTCTGGAAAGTGATGTTGGGAATCGCATTGTAATGAAAATCGTATTCATCTTCGAAATTTCGTGCCGTCATATGCTGCTCGAAAAAGGTTTTCATAATGTAACGATTCTTGCACGATTCTTGAAAATAATCATGCGGATGCGATATAGCTTTGGTAAAATCACCTTTGCGACATATCTCAATCCAATCACCGAATTTGTCTTTGAGCCGCACCACTTTCAGTTGTACGCCGCAAAGCTGCATATCTGCATAACCGCGTTTCCAAGAATATAGTGTCCGTAAGAGCTGGTACTCATACTCTCCATCCAATATGTTTCCCGGATATGTTACCTTTAGATGCGAACGATCGAGAAATGTAAGTTTAACAAGACGTAAATGATGCATAACATAAACATCATACGGATATTCAATCGCTTTTTCTTCCGCCGTATCTTCTCCGCCGGTATTGTTCCGATACGTCCAGTTGTCTAATGTAGCGCAGGAGGAAAAAAGAAAAAGCGAAAGACATAACGGTAAAAGTATCTTTTTGCAGTACGTCATAATTAATAATCCATTTCAAGATTTGCCAAACAGCATTGAACGTTTTTAAGATTCACCGGCCAGTGCTGTTGCCCGCATTTTGATACCGCCCACGCGCCGGCTTCCATCGCTGTCATTCTTTTAAGCACTCCGGGATATTGTGTAATTGCAAGCGGATAAATACGAGTTCTTTCAGTTATCGCTTCCGGCAACGGAAATGAGGCGGTGTCTTCATCAGGAATAAATGCTTCTTTCAGGCGATTATAACTGGGCTTTTCAATCCAGTGCTTTGCACGGATAAAAAGCAGATTTGGATAGGCGCTTTTTAATTCTTGTACGGTCATAAATACTCCTTGTCTTATACTTGAGAGTGATTTACGACTGAAACTACACTAGCTTTTCCGAATAGTTACGACGTAAGGATTATGTAATCTTCTACAGATTTTTTTAATTAGTAAAGCTTCCCTCTGTAAAAGACGGCGTATAATAAACGGATAAATCCGTTCATTCCATGATACATTCCGAAAGGCGTTTGTTTCCCGTAATATTTTTCGGAAGGGATTCGGTATCGAAACCGAATTTTTCGATAATCAAACGACTGACGGACATATGAGCATCCGCTGCATATTGACGCAAAAGTTCTCCTTGTGCTTTCGATAACGTCAACGTGATATTTACCGTGTTCGATCCTGTGGGCTTTCGCCCTGAACCTACACGGCGACCGCCCCAACTATGCTCATTCATATAAGAATTATAACACAAGGCACTTTGAATTGTCAAGTGGCTTTTTCAAGATTTTTGTATTGTTCTTGTATTACTATATTGTCATTTGTATAAATATATATTATAATTTATAAAACATTATCTGCCCGCCCAAGGAAGATTTTGTTTTGAAAGATAAAGAAGAATTCAGCCGCAAAGACCCCGACGCTTTTCGTAGCGCCTATTGGCTTGCGATTTTAAACTGGACAATACCGATAATCTGTGTCGTAATCGGGCTCATTATAACGACACAAAAATTTGCCGTTCTAATGAACCATGATTACAGAGTGATCGGGAAGCCGTTGTTTATTTTAAAAACAGGCTATCGAGTTTACAACCCGCTCATCTTTATACTCGGCATGTTTAAATATGCCTTCGATGACGTTTACTCGTATTATTTTTTTCAAGCTGTTCCCGCAGCCTTTATCGGTCTTGTTTCCGCAGTCCTGCTCTTTTTTATCACAAGCATCATCGTGGCCGCCCATCAAAAAAATCAACATATTCACGGAACCTCCCGCTGGGCAAAAAGAAAAGACCTTGAAATATTCGGTATGCTTTCACCCCGCGGTGTCGTATGCGGCGAGCTTAATTCTGCGCGGGTAGGCTATCGCATTAACAGAGAGAAAGGCAATCTCGGACTGTATTTACCGAAATCGTTTTTTACACGAAAAGTCCGTATCGCGCCGGTTATCTGCCATTCGGGAAGTACGAATACATGGCTTATCGCACCGACGCGGGCAGGGAAAGGCGTAAGTTCGATTATACCGACATTACTCAGTTTTGGCGTACCGTACTATGAAGAAATCACAACGCCGGAAAATGAAATAAAAAAAATTATTAAAGGTAAAAAAAGCGTCGTTGTTTTTGATCCGAAAGGCGAAAACTGGGAGGCGACGGCAGGGTGGAGAGCGAAATTCAGCACATGTATTCCGTTTCGTCCGCTCGATGCCGACGGTAATACTGCTCATTACAATCCTATTCATGAAATTCCCGACAGTCCGAGCGAAGCGTTTTCATGGGCGGATATGATCGGTGAAATATTTTTCGGAGCGGAAAATGCAAAGGCGGCAAGTGACGGGGCGACACAATATTTTAATAACACCGCGCGCGATATCTTCTCCGGCGTCGTTATGCACGTTCGGTTTTGTAAATACATTGCATGGAAAGATAAAAACCTTTCAACCGTCCTCGATATATTCAGTCAAACAAGCGACAAGGGAGAAAACGATGACGAGGAAGAAGGCGGCGGATGCGGTATGGCTATGCTGAACCAGATGCGGGAAAATCACATTCATGTTAATGACAATGGGGAAGAAAGTCCTTTAATTCATGACCTCATTGTAAAAGCGGCCAACCGTTCTCAAACCCAAACGCCGAGAGAGCGGGCATCAACGTATTCGACGGTTTTCAGCAAAATATCGCTGTTCCAAGACCCGCTTTTAAAAAATACAACTGCATTTTCCGATTTCAGTGTCGACGATTTTATCGACGGAAAAAACGGTATCAGTTTATATCTCATCGTTCCGTACAATCATATTAAACGTATCAGTCCTGTTTTTCGTATGATTATTACTTTTATGATAAAAAAGTTTTCATCCGGAACGACAAATGCAAAGGCGGTAAAATTAAAAAATCCGTGTATGTTTTTGCTCGACGAGTTTCCCGTGTTGGGATATTTTCCCGATATTGCGCTCAATGCAGGTATCCTCGCCGGTTACGGCGTTACATTCTTTATTGTCAGCCAGTCGCTCAATCAGATCATCGATGTATACGGTGAAAATCATCCGTTTCTCGATCATTGTAAAACAATCATTTTATTCGCGCCGGGAAACTTAAAAGATGCAAAACAATTCTCCGAAACGATCGGCAATCGTTCCGTTCTTTTGGATAATATTTCAAGCTCCGGATCAAAATACGAAGTCGGATTTAATAATATATCGAGAAGCTCGCAGGAGACGCAAACCTCTCTTATTAATCCAGATGAGTTGATGAAGCTCGATTTTGCGCGTTTGATTGTGTTCAACCAAGGGATGCCGCCGTATAAAGGGAAAAAAGTTGTTTACTATGAAGACCCGAGATATAAAAATAAGTCATTTTTAGAAGTTCCTGAAATCTCAGCGGTGAATAAGCAGATTAAAAAATTGCCGAGCCGTCATAAAAAACAAATCAAAACGACAGTTCCTTCACTCCAAAAAACGATTGAAAAAATTCAGAGTTTTGAAGTGAAACAAGCGATTCCCGGTGAGTTTGATATTTTCGCCGCCTCATAAGGAGTAAGTACAGATATGAATAACAAAAAAGAAGCCTATGTAAAATATTCTGTAATAAAGCAAATCCGGCTTCCGGAACAGATGGCAAAGCAGATTAAAGCAAAATCGCTGGAACAGAATGCAACGGAAAGTGAAATAATCAGGCAATCACTAACAAATTATATAAATCGCAATATGAGCGATACGGAAATCGTACACGCGTCGTTGGCGGAAAGTAATCGAAAGATTCGCTATATGGAATCGAAGATTGAACTTCTGGCATTAATTATTATGCAACAGACAAAATACATTATGAAGATATTACCGAATAAGCAAGTTCATACGGATGCGCTGGTCAATAGCGAATATGAAAAGTTTATCCGGGACTGTACGAAGATATTAAAAACAAATCATAGCGGCGTTTTGGAAAGCATGATACTTGATGCATACGAGAGAAACGAGGAAGCGTGATCTATGGCAACAATGGACGGTTTCAGTCAACAGGTAAAACTTGATAAATGGCTTCGAAATCTCGAGGACGATATGAAGCAGATTATTCCGTTTATTGAGGATAAAAAAGTAACCGATATCGCGATCGCTAATGAAGGACAATTGATCGTCGAAGGCATCGGTATGGAAAAACAATTTACGGGAATTTACTTTGACAATGCAACGACGACAAGAATTATCTATGCGTCGGCGGCCATTTTGGGACTAACGATAGATCCGAATAATCCGATCGTTGAGGGTGTT
This sequence comes from Treponema sp. Marseille-Q4523, assembly GCF_016901105.1. Taxonomy (NCBI): domain Bacteria; kingdom Pseudomonadati; phylum Spirochaetota; class Spirochaetia; order Treponematales; family Treponemataceae; genus Treponema; species Treponema sp. Marseille-Q4523. Next base: position 20,749 of record NZ_JAFEVM010000009.1, read on the forward strand.
ATCCCTATTCGACATTGGAAACTGCGTATTGAAGGCATTCTGCCGCCGAGAGCGGCAAAAAATCCTATGTATTTTATCCGGCGTCCTCCGGCACAAATATTTACGCTTGAAAGTTATCTTGAAAGCGGGCGTATCACCAAAGAACGATATGACCTACTTATTGCACACATAAAAAAACGGTCGAACATAGTGATCGGGGGTGAAACCGGCAGCGGTAAAACAACATTGCTTAACGCAATAATCGATAAAATGCGCGAGTTTACTCCGAATGACCGCTTTTATATTGTCGAAGATGCGGGAGAAATTCAATGCAGAGCAAAAGATCCTGTGCCTATTTGGGCGGAAGGTAAAGACTGTCTGAAAGCGGTGGGCGTCGCGATGCGATGTAATGTTTCGCGGATCATCTTCGGTGAATTGCGATATGGAGATGTGACGAATGAAGTCTTAAAAGCATGGAATTCTGGACATACAGGAAACGTTTCGACAGTTCATGCAAACAGCTGTCTTACAATGATCGCGCGAATCCGTGATTTGCTCAGTGAAGTCATACAAGGTCGCCTACCTGATGTCGCGCAGTCGATACAGTTGCTCGTTCATCTTGTTCCAACGGATAACGGCCCTATTGTAAACGAAGTTATGGAAACAAAGCCTACAAGTAGTACGGCTTTTATAGAAGATCTGGAAAATAATAATTTAATCGATTAGGAGGCATTGAGAAAAAATAAAGAGGCAAAACACGAAAAAAACAATTAGGAAAACGAATAGAAGGGATGCCTGCTTTTTTGAAATAAAAATGAATACACGAATAGATGCTTCAAATTTTAGGACAAGGAGTATCGTATGAAGTCCGCAAAGAACATCTCTTCTCGAGTAAAAAAAGTTATTGTCAATAAAAGTTTTATTTTGTTTATCTGCATTCTTTTCATGTGTGTCACTTCGCTCTTTGCCGGCGGGGACACCATCGAAACGCTCGATACATGGGGAGGCAAGATATTACAACTTTTCCAATCGACATGGGTTAAGGTGCTGCTGATGGTCGCTTTGATTGTTGAAGCAATCAGTATGATACTTGCCGGACAACAAGGCGGCGGCGGACAGGTGTTGAAACGATTTGCGCCGTGGATTATCGGTACGCTTATTTTACTCTCTGCATCCGGTATATGCTCGTATTTCTTAGGTGATTTAACTTTCGAAGTCTCCTTTGTGCCGTATATGCCGACAGGAACCGGTAGCATACTTGCATGATTAAATAGGGGCAGAAAATTCTTCTGCTCCCGTTTCGAGGAAAAGACAATGGAAACAGAAACAACTGTATATGATTATGCCGTACTCGTACATAGAGTATTGCTTGTACCGAATGTGATATTGGGTATCGGTATTATCCCCGCAATGGTAATACTCATTTTAACAATAGTGCTTATGAACCTTGTAAGTATATGGTGCGTCATTATCGGCATTATTTTATTTGTCGTAGCAAAAATCTTATGTAAAGACGATCCATATATGCTGACGATTTTGTTTGACCGTCTTATGCAGCCGAATGTATGGAGAGCACGCTGATGGATGTACCGTATCTGAATCTGTTTAAATTTAATAAAGAAGCGCCGAACCAGCTGCGATATGTAATACCCTATTCGTTTATTATGGCGCCGGGAATTTGTCTTTTGAAAAACGGCGCCATTATGGCAACATATCAAGTCGGCTATCCCGACCTTGAGTCTTCTTCCGCTGCATCCATTGCAAGTATGGCATCTCTATTTAATCGTACAACAATGGACTTGGCACAGAATGAGGGATGGGCTGTTTTTTTCGACTGTAAGCGATATAAAACGAAAGAATATCCTGCAGGAAAGTTTTCTAATCTTGCCGGATGGCTCATCGATCAGCGTAGAGCGGAAAATTTCAGAAAATTCGGAGAACATTTTACTACCGATTATTACATCACCTTTGTGTATCAGCTTCCGAGCGACATCGAAAGTAAGGCGACTTCTTTTTTCTTCCAAAAAAAACAAAGTACAAAAACAAATAAAGCATTATTTAAAACAGAAAATCTTCCTGCGCTACAAAAAGAAATAGATACGTTTCTTGACGAAACGGATAAAGCGATGGGCGCTTTATCCACAAAGATTTGGTGTCAAAGACTTACAGAGGCAGAACTCTTTACTTACATAAAATCATCGGTGAGCCTGAACCGACAAAATATGTTTTATCCCGAAAATACGTTTTTCTTTCTCGATAACTATATCTGCGATATGGACGTTAAAACATCGATGCCGCTTCAAATCGGTGATTATTATGTTCCGATCATTTCTGTGATGGATTTTCCAAGTCGGACATATCCTGCAATCTTTGACAAATTGAACAGAACCATGTCAGAATTTCGATGGACAACACGGTTTATTCCGCTTTCAAAAGAGAACTCGGCGAAAGAAGCAAAAAAATATCAAAACCGTATGTATTCGGCACGAAAAAGCGCAGGGACGATCCTTACCGAATTGGCCGTAAATGTAAAAATTGACAAAGAAGACAGTGCGGCAGTTGAAATGCAAGGAGAAGCGGAGCAAATACAGGCGGATATCGCAATGGGCGATTATGTACTCGGGTATTATACAAGTACGCTCATGTGCTGGGATAAAAGCTTACAACTTGCAAAAGAAAAAGCGCGGAAATTACAGCAGGTGATTCGTTCCTGCGGTTTTTCCTGTATGGAAGAAAAACTTAATAATATGGAAGCATGGGAAGGTATGATGCCGGGAAACGTCTATGCAAATATCCGTCGGCCGCTTATCTCAACGCAAAATATGTCACATATTATTCCTTTAAGTTCTGCATGGCAAGGTGTGCTGTACAATGATTTTACTCTTGAAACTTGCGGCAGCTCCCTTCCACTTGTAATTTGTTCAACAAGTTACGGCACTCCGTTTTTTCTGAATCTCAATGTGCGCGACGTCGGGCATGCCTTTATATTCGGACCGACAGGTGCAGGTAAGTCAACACTGTTTGCATTGCTCATGGCACAAGCGACCAAGTACAAAAATGCAAACATTATCTGTATAGATAAACAACTGTCAAGCCGTGCTTTTATGGTTGCCGCAGGCGGAATATATATAGAACCCGGAAAAGACGACGTTGCATTTCAACCTTTAAACGAACTTTTAAATCCGGAGGAATGTACTGAAAGCGAATATAGAGAAAGTTTGTTATGGTGCCAACAGTTTATCGAAGGGCTTCTTGCTCAACAGAATATCGAAACGACACCGGATATGAGTAAAGTCATAAATGAAACGCTCGTTCTGTTGTCTGGAAAAGATAATTCCATGCACGACCTCACATCATTTCAGCAATACGCAAACTATACAGATCCAAAAACCGGAGATAACACAATCAGAACAGGACTCGATCCCTATTGTAAAGGAGGCGCGTTCGGTTCCATTTTTGACGCCGATAAAACAACGCTCGATCTTTCAAAACTTATGACGATTGAAATGGGCAGCCTCATGAGATTATCGGAAAAAGCCGTCGCTCCGGCATTGATGTATATTTTTCGTTACCTCGAGAAATTATGGACTGTCCCTCACGGAGAAAAACAGCCGCTGACATTCTTATTCCTTGACGAAGCGTGGCTGTATTTGCAGCACCCGATCTTTGCAAAATTCTTACAGGAATGGCTCCGAACGCTTCGAAAGAAAAAAGTCTTCTGCATTTTTGCAACACAGGAAGTCAGCGCTGCAAGTAAATCGTCATTACGTGATACGATCGTCCAGCAATGCCTTACAAAAATTTATCTCGCAGATGAATCGGCGATTTCGCTCGCGGATAGCTATAAGGATTTCGGTCTCACGGAAAGCGAAATTGTAGCGCTCTCGAAGGCAGTAATGAAACGAGATTATTACTTTAAAAATCCTGACGGCTGCAGAATGTTTACGCTCGATTTGGATGCTTTTCAGCTTGCACTCATTTCGAGCGACCATGAAATCTTAGACAATCTCGAAAATAAATACGGCAAAAATACCACAAGAGAACTTGCATTCGAGTTGCTTGATGCAGTGCAACATAAATATAAACAAATCGGAAAAGATGCAAGTGCACTTGATTATTCAAAGTATAAGGAAATATTCGTTTCTGCTTAAACAAAGGAGGTTCGTATGAGAAAGAAACTTGTAACGGCATACGTGCTTATTATGCTGGGATTTTCTCAGAGAAATGTGTTTGCAACGGGATATCCGGTGTTTGACGTGTCGGGATGGCTTGCGGCAATTGATCAAATCTACAAACAGTATGAAATGGTCATGAATACCGTTACTCAAATCGAGAATCAGTACAACATGATTAAACAGCAAGTCGAACGGGCGAAAGCAATCGACTGGAGTAATATTACATTCGACGGCGATTTTGATATAAGAAATGATATACGAGATGCCACGAAACGGGTAAACCGACTTTTAACATCCGCAAGAAATATTAAACAGCTTATGACAAGACCGTCTATTACTTGTGGAAACGTCAGATATTCCATCGCCGATCTTGTAGGGGCAGGAACAACAAACAATGACGACTTGTGGGAAAACGATAAAAACTTATTAACCGCATGTAAAGATTACAGCTATTATATGGAACAGTCAATGAATACCGTCGTTGAAGGACTTACGGAAGGACTTACACCGGAACAAAAAAAAGCAATATGGGTAAAGTACGGTATCTCGCCGCGCAACTATGCGTTTGTGCAGCAAAGCGTGAATGCGGTTAAAAAACAATGCGCTGAAATTTTAGCAGAGTGCAGCGATGAGGCAAGACGAATGAAGCTTGAAGAAATCGCGGCACAAAATAATACCATCTTAAAAGCAGCACTTGAAGACAATCTTGATTCAAACGGAAATCCAACGGAAGCGGGAATGCAGGAAGCGGCATTGCATCTTTCCGACAAAACAATAGAGCAGATCGCAAAACTCGGCTTTTCTATCGACGACCTGTGTGCTTTAACCGCATCGAAAATGATCGACGAACAAAATAAAGCACAAGAAGAACAGGCGAGAACACGGGAACAGGATGACCTCGACAATAACAAACACAGCAGTGTCAGCTCGCGATTTAAAAAGTAATATATAGAGGTATGATATAAATGAACGGTTGGCTTGATCTACCGGTAGTACAGTCCCTTGAATATTTTACCGGTATACTTGCAAAAGGTTGCATATGGGCAAGGCGATATGCGATGCTTATCGGACTTATAGGGCTTATATGGTCGGCATTTAAACTTACGATGTCACGGATGACTGTAAAAGATATGTGGTGGGATACGATTTTTAAATGGGTCGGATTTCTTTTGCTGTTTAATCTGTACCCGTCGATAATTATCGGTGTTGGAGCAATCGCACACGAGATCGGTCTGAACGCCGGAGGGGGAAAGGCTGCAATTATCAGCGAGTTAAAAGCGATGCGGGAATCGATAAAAGCCGACCTCGCGACAAATGAAGCTTTAAGCAGCGGACTTGACGCGGAAGTAAAATCACGGTTCGAAGATTATTCAAATGAGACCAGTTTCGAAACGGCACAGCAATATAACGATTTTATGAATGCACTTGCCGGACAAAAAGGCGCCTATCGTTTTAATTCGAAATCGGATAAAGCGGAAGCGCGGAAAAGAATGAAACAAAATCAGGAAAACAGAAAATTTGGCGGCATGTTTTCGGGTGCAACATTGAAAGCTATCGATAACGTATTAGTTGAAAAAAATCTTGACGGAACAAAAGGTGATATTTTAACCGATACCTACCTTGATCTCGATCTTTTTATAAAAGATGCAAACGGAGATGATACCTTCTATTTGTCGCCGTCGGCATTAATACGTGTCGCCCTTCTTTCATGCAATATATTGTATGACAAAGAACAAATAAGTTTCCTTTCGAAAGCTGAAGAAATCGAATCAAGCAACATGAATATGTTGCAAAAAATCGGTGCAAACTTTGTAAATAATATATCGCGACTTCCTAATTTGATTGTGATTTTATTCTGTTGTATCGTCCTGATATTATCTACGTTGTTTGCAGGAATTCAATATATCACGACAATTTGCGAATTTACCCTTGTGGCCGGAATCGGTGCAATATTCATCCCGTTTATGCTGTTCGACGGTACAAAAGATATACCGAAAAAATTGATTCCTGTGTTCATAAGTTTTTTAATAAAAATAGCTGTTGTCACGTTATGCTTCATGTTTGCGTTCTACCTGATAATCGAATCTTGTATCAATACAATGGTCGACGACGGCTATAACATTTTTATCAAACTTGCGGATATCTGTTTTAATGCAATACTCTGTTATATCATGACACAAAATGCACCGAAAATAGCGCAAACGATTTTGACGGGACAGCCGCAGCTCAGTATGGGCGAATTCCTTGCAGGAGCGGCAACCGCAGGTGTAACGGCCGGAACGATGTACGGAACGGCAAAGAACGCAACGCGCGGAGCGATTAATAGGGGCGCAAGCGCGATCGGTGAAGGACATAAGTTGGCTGCTGCTGCACAGAGCGCTTCGCTCAGTATGGCAAATCAAGGAGGTAACAGAAGCGCAAGAAATAGGGCAGCATTTCGGGCGGTAAACGCCGTTGCGACCGAAGATTTAAAAGAACGTATGAGAGCGAAGTTTGAAAACTTCCAAAAAGGTCATAATGCAAATCCGATTTTCGATAAAGCAAAACAAACCCTTGCGTTCGGTAACGGTACGTCAGGCGGCGGCGGTGCGGGCGGAAGCGGAGGCGGAGCGCCTGCGTACGGTATTCATGGACAAGGAACAACAGACGGTCATAGAGGAGAAACGTTGAGTGAAGTGTCGAATCCGAGCTTTAAGAATGCGACAAAGTACGATGAGCGTACCGGACAACAGCGCAGTATGACGATGAAAGAATTTAACGCCGAAAAAGAAATGCAGGGCAAAAAAATCGGTGACAGAATCGCACAAGAGATGGCAGACAAGAATCAAATGAAAAATGCCGATAATATAGCTAAGCGTGACGAATCGCTCGGCGAAAACCTCACGGGAAATACCCGCTCGAATAATTAAGAATAGCAGTCCCTTCCTGATTTCAAAACGGAAGGGACTGTACCGAGACCATGTTTACTGAATTATCTTGTAAAAATTACGGGAGATATACATGAACAGCACGGCAGAAGAGAGCATTGAAATCATACGATTAATTGAAGCTGTGATTGAGGATGTTAAACAAATAACGTCAGAAGCAATTATAGCTCGAACAAAGGTCATTGTGCTTGCGAACGAAACGGAAGCACGGAATTGGGAATCGGAACTTTTTTCAAATCTTACCTGTACTTTTACATCGAGCAAGATATATCAAAAATATATTGAGCAATATCATCATGGAGTAGACCCTCTGGATTGCGAAGAATGGACACATGAATTGCTCGCTTTGGTAAAATCACATAAAAATAAATAATTCGGTTTCCCGTACGTCATCTTGAAATGGATTCTGAATAGCTGTTATGTCGTTCCTGCGGAATTTCCCGTTTGCCGAAGACTCCGCTGTTATTGGGAAAAAATTCCCAGCCTTCCTTTCCGAGCTTATTAATAAATTCATTGAATGTGCCATCGAATTTTTCAAGGCGTTCAAAATGTCCATGCATATCTGTATATCCTTGCTTGTGCGCATCATATAATTCTTGTACAGTCCTGCTTGTCAGATATTCAAACTGTTTTGCCATTTTTCTATCCTCCTAATAATCACTACCTTGTGATGTCTTTTCGATATAATTTCGAATTATGCTGATATAAAGTATTGTCACTTAATTCAAGTATGTCTTTTGCAATCCTGTCTATACTGCGCTTGAATTCGGGAAAATCACGCTTTTTTGTCCATTTTATTTCATAAAATTCTTTTTCCGGAAAGCCGTTAATAATTCCCGATACTTCCGACGGCTCGACACCGGCTTCTTTTTCTCGTACTTCTTTAAAGACGTCGATCCAGTTAAAATGTTCGTGTTTGCAAATTTCATAAATATCGGCAATGTCTTTTCCTGAAAAACGGAAAACGGCAGTAATTTTATTTGAAAGAATATTTCGTATCGAATCAGTTCTGTAGAAAAAATCCGTTGTGATAATTGATCCGAAATGAACGGAAATATCATTTACAAAATCGATCTTGAGTCCGCAATCAAAATCGGGATGATGTACTTTTAAAGAATAAAAATCTATTGCCTTTCTAAACAGTTCTGGATTCCATGTATAACCGCTTTCTTTTAAAGCACCAAGTATCGCATCGGCATAAGTATTAAAAGAGTTATCGTGATTTACAAAAAAATCCAAATCATCCGAATACCGGTGATGATAATAGCCTCGGCTAAGCGCGGTTCCACCGGTCAGATAAAAAGGTACGTTTAAGTTTTTCACAATATTCAGAACCCCATTCTGGAGCTTGTACAGTTTCCCCTCGTAATGTTCCGAATATGAAATCAAATTGTCGTCTGAATTCATCATTTCGTAATCCCCTTCTTACTTTCGGCGTATATAGGTTTATAAAATTTTTCGTTCCATGCCACAACGGAACAAGATTATGCCACGGAAGTCGCTCAAGACAACGCAAAAAAAACAGTTCCCTCGTTATGCCGCCTGCTTCCTGCACGGTTCCGTCGACAAGATTAGAAAGTTCATTTATTGGTATATTGTAATCCCACATAAGACTGCTAAGAATTTCATACCTCAGTTTCTCATCCATTCTGTACTCCGTTACAACACTAAAAATTCAGTTGCTTTTTTCATGATTTTTTTTGTACTAACTTTATCCGCTGTTTCTATCAAAGTCGGCATCGGACGCGCAAACGAAAAGCTTATAATGGCGTACGGATTTACCGTTCCTTTAGTGTGAGTTTTTTCTAATGCGATACCGTCCATACAATCGGAGCTTATCAAACAACAGATAACGTATGTATGCTTTTTCGTGTATTCTTTTGTCGTAAGGACAAAAAGTAATTCGCCGTTATGACTTATAATATCGCCTCGCTCCGGTATATACTGTTCGGGAATTTCTTTTATCGATTCGGTAAAAAATTCAATAGGGTTTACTTCCGCACATACCTGCCGTATAAACGCGGCAGTCGGCCTCGCTTTGTATGTTACAAAAAGATTATAGGCCGATAGATTCGATAAACCATATTTTTCAGCGATGGTTTTATAATCGAAGCGGTGTTCTTTTATATATTTGCAGATGCTTTTTTTCGGATCGAAAGCAGATACCAGTTGTGCTTTATACGGGAGCTTTTCATCGGTATAAAACAACCATTCAATCGGTGCAATTAAGTGTGCCATTTCGCATATAATTTTATAGGTCGGTATTTTTTCGTTCAAAGCAATCCGATAAATAGACGAATGTGTTAATCCGTTATTTGTGCACCACTTTCTCAATTCTCTTGCCTCAATCAATTTTACAAGCCGCTGTTGCGCGTACGTCAAACGTTCGGGAATTGCCTTTAACATATTATTTCCTTCCGTATAAAACAATATTCACTGTTTCACAAAAAAGTATAATACGATCGTTCAATTTCCACAAGTCATTTTTTCCATAAAGTGCATAACTCGCTCTTTCCAAATAAAATGAATCGGCTCGACAATCCTGCAGGAAATCATTGCATAGGTGTTTTTACCCGGTTCTATCCGCCTCGTATGTACTCTCTGACAGCGGAGAATAATATGTTGTTCCGGAAGCTTGAAATGTAATTTTATATGAAGCATTGCTCGCTCGTCTTCAATATTATTCGTATGAAGTGTAATAATACATATACCATGTATGCTTGCATCGACGATAGCACACGGCTGATGTGCATATATGTCGTGAACAAATAATGTTTGCTGTGGAGAGACAAGACCGAAAGCAGAGGAATTGCTTTTTCCGACGATAATACGACTTTCTTTTCGCTTTTCATATTGCATATCCCGCTTATCATGTACATCCAACATATCGATAAAAGACTGTACTCTCCTGTCTGCCGTCGCTTTTGGGATCATAACACTGCAATAGTCGTTGTTCGCTTTAAGGACTTGTACTTGAAAGACACCGATATAGCCATCGAAAAACGTGATTTGCATCGTTGCCGGATCTGCATAATGAAAACAGGGCAGTGCCGGTACGTATAATGACCAGATATGTTTCGCATATTGCTTCGGAAAACACATGGTATCTTTATCTGCCTCTTTAAGAACGACAGAGGTAATCTTAAATTGCTCCCATAATTCTTTTGTAATAGTCATATACGCACCTTCCTTTTGATTTTGGTAAACTCTGTATACAAGTGCATTACATCGGATTTTTTAGCGCCGGAAAATTGTATAAGTCCGGCGAGACGATACCAAAAAAGCAACGGAAATTTAAAAACCTTGTCTTTATTCTCTTTTGTCAGTAAATAAACACAGCGTTTTAAGTGATCGACTTTTCTTCCTCGTGCGGTAAAAATAAGGCAGAGTTTTTCCGTTATTCCCGGCAACGTAATATATTCCTTGTCTTTTTTTTCATCCCAACCGGTTACGATATACGCCCTGCGAAACCCTTCAAACGTATAAAAAAGGACAATTATGCTTCCGCCTAAAAATTTAAAATGTGCAAAATCTTTATTTGAATCTATATGCGGTGTTTCAATAAGAAAACCTTTTGCAAAAAGCGTATAGGGTAGGCGTTTTTCATAAGGCACATCGACAGTAACGTTATAGCGCATACAAAGAGTATACCCGCTTTTTCCTTATAAAACAATATTGATAATAAGAAAAATATATATTGCAAAATATACAAATAGATGCTACAATGCTGTTGATACCGCATGGCGGTATTATTCCTGTCAGGAATTCTACGATTCCAACGGCAAGTCCGGGAATCAAACCGTGAGAAATGTGTGCCTTTGAAATGTTGTTCGGAACTCCTAGTGCAGCATTTCGGCATGCCTTTCCGATTTTAAAGGAGGTGTCCTATGGACCCCAAAAATTTAAACCCGTCAAAAAAAGAATGGATCGGACTGTATGTCCCGCAGCACAATGCAAAACTTATCTTGCAGGGAATTGAAAATAATTCTCTGCCGTTGCTCCCGAAAGAAAACGGGCGTATTGATGTTACGCCAATCTTTAATGCAAATACCGGCTACATACTGGCTGCAAAAGACCTCATCCCCGCCCAAATTGTAAAAGCGAATAACGGGTATGAAAGCAATATCGTCGGAACAAAAAATACCGTCGATAAAGCAGGCACGCAAATAAAAGAAGGCGAAAAAGGGCTTTGGTATAACTGGCAGGACAAGGATAAGCAATTTCATCATTCAGCGCTTTTCTTTGCCGAGCAGATGACGGATCCGGAAAAATTCGTTGAAAATGTACAAATCAAACAGCCGCAACGATTACAAAACGTGACATTTAAAATCAATACGCCCGAAGCGTATCTGCCCATGTATCTTGCCGCCGCGAAAAGCGGCGCAAAGCTCGAAGTGTCACCGGAGGTTGCAAAAGAATTTACAAATCAGCTTAAAGATATCTGTGTAAAGGAAAAAACAAATTTACACGATGTGCTTTTCGCGGCCGATTTAGAGGCGAATAAAATTGTAAAAGCAACAGAACAAAAAAGAGGTGTTGCTCCGACATACGCCCGCGAAACGAAAATTGAAAAATCAATGAGCCGGTAAAAAACACAGGCGGGTATCTCAGAAAGAAGACACCCGCCTGTCGTTTTATGGCATGTATATCTTACAGGAGATGTCGTATGAACGCTCAAAATTCAAAACCGTCGAAAAATGAGTGGATCGGACTGTATGTTCCGAAGCACACGGCAAAACTTATCTTACGGGGAATTGCAGATAATACATTGCCGTTATTGCCGACAAAAAACGATTATATCAATGTCAGGCCTATTTTCAATGCAAATACTGGCTACATATTGGCTGCCAAAGACCTCATCCCCGCCCAAATTGTAAAAATAAATAATGGCTATAAAGGTAATATCGTCGGGACGAAGAATACCATTAATAAAGCGGGTACGCACATAAAAGAAGGTGAAAAAGGGCTTTGGTATAACTGGCAAGACGAAGATAAGCAATTTCATCATTCTGCCCTTTTCTTCGCGGAGCAGACAGTTGATCCAGAAAAATTTCTTGAAAATGTGCAAATCAAACAGCTGCAACGATTGCAAGCCGTGACATTTAAAATCAATACGCCCGAAGAATATCTGCCGATGTATCTTGCGGCAGCGAAGAGCGGCGCAAGCCTTACGGTATCGACTGAAGTTGCAAGAAAATTCACGGATCAACTGAGACATCTATGTAAAGAAGAATTCATGACAAACTTCAATACGGAACCTCATACGATCTTACACAGCGTCCTGTTTGCAGCCGATATCGAAGCAAATAAAATCGTAAAAGCAACTGAACAGAAAAGAGGCGTTACTCCGACATACACCCACGAAAAGAAAATTGAAAAATCAATGAGCCGGTAAAAAACACAGGCGGGTATCTCAGAAAAAAGACACCTGCCTATCGTTTTAAGGAGCGTATGACATGGCAGATTTTGCGGCTGACTGGAAAGGGTTTATTTCAAAAGGGCTTTGTGCCGAAGATTATTTTTACGAACAAGTTTATAAAGCATTTTCTGAAAATACCAAAAACGGAACATTGCCTTTTTTTAATAAAGATTTAAACATGATTCCTCGCGAACTCTCGACAGGAAAAATTATCAATGACGAAAATTTGATTGCGCTGGAACAGGTTGCAAGTGCACGAGGATATAAATCAAATTTTTGGATTTACGGAAATGAACTTAATAAAATTCAAAAAGAAGTCGGCCCGCTCAATTGGAAACGGAATGCATCTCCCGTACTCTGCCGAACGAAATATTTCGATGCGACACATCTTCATGAACAAAACCTGTATATTGCAGAAGCCGGTTCAAAGAAAAAAGAACAGTATCTCTATAATATCGAATCGCTTGATGAACGCTCTCGGAAAATAGTAACAAAATATTATGCGACGGCAAATAAAGCAAATGCCGTCTATCAAGCAGAAAATTTAAAATTGTTTTCCGCAAATTGCCGCCAAAATCCGAAAACAAACTCAAACTTCATAAATGCAAAAGACCGAATCAATAATTACCGCTCTATTGACGGCACAGATTTTTCTGCTGTCATCGACTCTCATTTTAAACATTGTTTGCAAAGCGCCACCGGAAACATCTTACATGACAATAGAGAGAGCGTAAAAGAACATTGTTACGCGGCTTGCAATGAATTAATTAAAAAAGTCGAACAAGGAACATATCGCCCGTACGAAGCAGGACGAAAAATTGTAAGAGCGCTTGAATGCGGCACACAATTTCAGCGTATCTCAGTTGCAAAAAATTATAATCTTGAAAACGCAAAAAAAGCTGAAGAATTAAAAGTTGCCGAAGCAAATAGAAATAAAGCGTATCGACGAAGTTACTCTATAGAGCGATAAGTAGTCTGCTAAAGGAACCAACCCTTATGAACTTGGAAATTTTTGACAATACCGATTTTAATAATAAAAATCTGCGATTCTCAGAGATACCCAATCAAGAGCAACGGACTTATTAAAAACAAAACGGTTATAGCTTTACAAGCCGCTACGGCGGAGTATGGTATCCGAGAACATACGAAGCAAAAAAGGCTAATAAGGAATTTGTTAAATTGTTTGCCGAAAAATTCTATCCGTCTGTTGCAGTAAATAAAGCCGATACCGTTACAGAAACAATAATTTCGGCACCGAACGGAATACCCTCAAATCTCTCTGTTGATGATTATGCCTATGTTCACGGCGAAGTATTCAAAAATAAATTCGGAGATTGGGAGAAGGCATGGCGACTTGAAAAGCTGCGGAATGCGCCGGTTATTGAAAAAGACGGCAGCATTATCATCGAAAAAGAAGATATTTCAGATGAAATAAATATTCTTAGAAATGTCGGCAATAATAAAATTCTTGGCGTATTTGCAAAAGAAATCGGGCGCAAAATAACCGGTATTTATCATAACAGGGATTTGAATGTTGATATATCAGTAAATATGGGTGCTATAAATGAAATTAAAAATCATCATATATCTATGAATGGGCATTTGGAAGTAATTCAATATATTCCTGAAATTATTAATGAGGCTATATATATAAGTGAAGAAAAAAATAATGATAAACAAAAACATCCGAATATAGAAAAATATCAATATTTTGTGAGCGGTATTAAAATTGCTGGTGAAGAATATACCTGCAAATCAGTTGTCGGTGTTGATGTAAAAGGCAGACATTACTATGATCAACGGCTTTCACAAATTGAAAAAGGAAAGTTTATAAACATTATTCAATCAAAAAATAAATCCAGCAACTTATCGCCATTAATAACACAGCGGGAAACCGGAGAAGGACTACCTTCCGACAACGTGTCCCCGCTATTGAGCAGGGGGAAGTCAGAGGAGTCCTACGATTATGATACGCGCCTTATTCAAATTTGTCAATGCCCGCAGCTCCCATTTCTTGATAAAAACTTTGAGCCGACAAAAGATACAATTGAAGCCGTCCGGCAGGGGACATTATATTTTACACGGAAAAACAATGTCGATGAAATAATAGATACGAAGTCTTCTGTAAGTGCAATCGAAAATGCGTATGAGTACGGCAGGACGCACAATAAGATGAAGTCCGTCACAGATGATGCTTTAAAAGATTTGGGAATAGCACATTCTAAAATCGGTGAAGGTTCGGATATTTTACAAGCATTTAGAGATGGACAATTCGCACGGAACGATGAACTTGCAAGAAAAGCGCTCAAAACGTCGAATACAAAAGCTCCAGAACAAAAAGACCCTCTTGAATCTGCAATGGCGACACTCGAATCGTACTATAAAGATTCCGTAGGTGGTATGACCATTCAAACGGTAAAAGCAAAGCCGAAAGATATTGTCGCGATAAGGATTGAGTGCCGTAAAATATTAGAAAAATCGGATGACGAGATTACCGATGACGATAAAAAAATTCTTGCTCAATATGAAGGAGCAGGAGGCATAAAAGAAAAAAACAGAACGGTAAACGGTATTCTCAACGAATTCTATACACCGCAGGCTGTAGTCGAAAAAGTTTGGAAACTCGTCGATGCTTATGCGCCGAATGCAAAAACGGTTCTTGAACCGTCATCCGGAATCGGCAAGTTTGCAAACAACCGGCCGAATAATATATTCACGTTTCATGAAATCGATGAAACTTCCGCAAGAATTGCAAAACTGATACATCCCGATGCTACCCTAATACAAGGGGCATATCAAAAGCAGTTTTTCGATGAAAATGAACGCGCTAAAAAATCCGATTTTGTACAGCCGCTATATGATGTTGTTATAGGAAATCCGCCATACGGCGAATATTCAGGCAAATATAAAGGAATGGGAGAGGGAAAAGAATTTGACCGCTATGAAGAATATTTTATTGCAAAAGGACTCGATGCGTTAAAAGACGACACTTCTTTGCTTGCGTTCGTTGTTCCCAGCGGATTCCTTGATACCGCTGACGATAAGCAGAAACAAATTATTGCAGAAAAAGGAATATTGATAGATGCGTATCGGCTTCCGGAAGGCACATTCCCAACAACGGAAGTCGGAACGGATATTATTTTGATGAAAAAGAATAATCAAAATAATTCTGAGAATGCACGGTTCCTATCGGATGGAGCATTCTTCAAAGAATACCCTGAAAAGATTCTTGGAGAAATTAAAACGAGAAAAAATCGGTGGGGAAAAGAAGAACAATTTACTGCGACACATACGGAAAAAACGATACAAGATGAACTGAATAAAATCGATGGCTTTGCAGATAGGATAATCAGACCTTCTGTAAATGTAACCGAAGATAAAAACATACACAACCCTTCCACTGCGGCGGCAACAACAGAACACAAAAAAACGGTAAAGAAAGAAACGCTGAATACAGTTATTGCAAATAACCGTATAATGCACAGAGAAGAATTTTGCGCTTTATACGGCAAAAAATTCGACGAGCATGAGTTTGCAATTTGGAAAGCAACCGATTGGGAAGGGTTCATCGATCTTTCAAAGCTTGCTTCTGAAACTGTACAGGCTCTTAAAGAAAATGAACATTATGTACAGGCCTCTCCCGGTAAATGGACGCATAAAGTTTTATTTACAACCGGCGATATATACACAAAACTGGAAAAACAAAAAGAGCTTTTGTTGTCTGCTTCTGAACAGGAAAAAACATTATACCAAAACAATATAACGTTGCTTGAACAGTCGATGAAACAACCGGTTAAAATGGAAAATATCCATTTCGGATTACAGTCGTCATTAGCGGAAAATTTTATGATTCCATTTCCTTGCGAAGACGGTACTACGGTAACGCGCAATTTACAGGAAGCGTTTATTCTTTGGGCACAAAATGAAACTCCCGACAGCCAAAAAGGACGCTGGTCGCTTGATTTTGCGACTGCAAATATTTCACGAGAAGATCTTCCTGATAATGTATCATGGTTTGATATTATCGAATTTATTGACAGAAAATCCGTAAAAGCCGAGAGAACTTCAAAACGGACATATGGAGAATCGGCAGCCGAGATAAAAGAATTGAAAAATGCACGTAGAAAAGAAGCTGAAGAGAAAAGACAGTCTCGAAGTGATACGGCAAATAAACTCTTTGATAAATTTCTTCATGAGGGTTTGGATAAGCAAACACAGGAAAAACTTGTGTATGTTTATAATAAACAATTTAATTCATACATTATTCCCGATTATGCAAAATTACCGCTCTTTATTGACGAAATGAATGCAACTAAGGGCGAATCCGAGTTTAAATTATATGACCAACAGATAAAAGGTATTTCATTTCTCTGTAATAAGGGAAATGGACTACTTGCATATGATGTCGGTGTCGGAAAAACGGCAGCCGGAATTGTCGCGACGATAAATCAAATGCAAGCGGGCCGAAGTAAACGGCCGCTTATCATCGTACCCAATCAAGTGTATGCAAAGTGGTATACGGATATCCGAGAACTTTTCCCTAATGTTCATATAAACGCTCTCTATAATATGAACGATACGGCCGTTGCGCATTATGTAAATAAAGATGATCCGCATACGTTATATATACCTGAAAACAGTATTACACTCGTTACAGAGCAGGCACTTGAACATATTACGTTTACAGACAATTCCTGTGATGGTCCGTTATTTGAAGACTTCAGCAATCTATTAAGCATTGATTTTGACGATACGGAACGAAAAAATGCAGCAGATGCGGAAAAAATAAAAAGCGTCATCGGAACCGGAGCATATGTCAAAGACACACACTATTACTTTTTCGAAAATTGCGGGTTTGATAATCTTACCGTCGATGAAGCACATCGATTTAAAAATCTTTGGGTGAAACCCAGAGCAAAAATAAAAGGTGAATCGAATGAATATTCCGGTATTCCGAGCGGAGTACCGTCAAAGCGCGCGCTGAAAATGTATGCAATGACGCAGCTTATTCAAAGAAATAATAATGACCGAAATGTGTTTTTGCTTACGGCGACGCCTTTTACCAACAGCCCCCTTGAAGTATATTCGATGCTTTCATATGTAGGACGGAAACGTTTGAAAGCTATGGGAATCAATTCGCTCCGCGATTTCCTTAATAACTTTGCTGAAACGAAAATTGAACTTGCAGTAAACGCAAAGGGAGAAATCGATACAAAACAGGTGATGAAAAGCTGGAAACAGCTGTCGGCCCTACAAGGTATTCTTACGGAATTTATCGATAAAGTGGACGGCGAAGAAGCGGGGATTATTCGCCCGAAAAAGTTTACTCATGTAAAACCGCTTGATATGACTGAATTGCAAAAACAGATGTGCCGAATCGATGAAGATCGCATGAGTGAAGTAAAAGAAGGAAACTCTGCTGCGGTTTTACAGGCAATGACAAATATGCGCATTGCAATGGTCGCCCCCGCCCTTGCAAATCAGGCAAATTATCCCAATCTTACAGTACCGCCGATAAAAGAACTTGTCGAAACTTCTCCTAAACTCAAATTTGTCTGTGATGCAATTATCGATATGTATAAAACAAATCCTGAAAAAGGACAGTTTATGTACTTGCCGTTGGGCAAAGAAGCGCACGGTTTTATTAAAGACTATCTTATTGCACACGGCATTCCGAAAGATGCCGTTGAAATTATTAACGGAAGTTTGAATAATTCAGTTGATAAAAAAGATTTGATTACCGGAAAGTTTAATGACGAAAAAGATAAGCTCAAAATTCTTATCGGCGGGCAAAATACCTGTGAAGGTATAGACCTCAACGGAAACTCTTTTGTCATGTCTAACTGTTCGCTCGGTTGGAATCCGTCTGAAACAATTCAAGCGGAAGGACGGATTTGGCGACAGGGCAATTTGCAAGGACACGTTCATATTGTCTATCCGGTTATGAACGATTCTATAGATTCTGTTCTGTATCAAAAACATGATGAAAAACGTTCGAGGATTAATGAACTTTGGAATTATAAAGGGGATAACCTCAATGTTGAAGATATAAATCCGGAAGAACTTAAAATCGAACTTATTAAAGACCCGATAAAGCGATCAAAGCTGATTCTTGATGAGCGCACAAAAGAGAGTAGGTTGGAGCTTTCGAAAATCAATTTGAAAATCGTATCGTATGACGAAATTATTAATAAAAAAATAAAATTGAATGAAGAAAAAGACGATATCGCGAAAAAATTGGCAAATACAGTACAGTGGATAAACGAAACAAAGGCAAAGAACCAAAGTGTTCCTGATTGGATGCAAAGCAATTTAAAAAGGTACGGAAAAAAAATATACACAGTGGAACAAAATATTTCCGCCATTGATAAAAAGCTCGGTTTATTAGGTATTCACAGCGATGAAGAACATGAACAGTATATCCGAATGCTTAATGAACAGAAACGTGCCGTCGAAAAAAGTATTACGAATTTTAAAAATAAAGAGCTTCCGAAAATCATAGACGAAATGAAACGTCAGCAACTTAAAGATGCGTCGACCGAATACCCCGTAGATATGCAGCGTACAATTCTCGAAAACGATATTCTACATAATTTACGCCCGATGAAAGAAGTTGAATATGAAATAAAAACGATTCGCTTCGAGAATATGCTTGATTTAAAACTTTCCAGCGAAGAAATATCTCAAAACGAATACGATCTGTATAAAAAAGCAGGGTTTGAAAACTACGAAAAATTTATGAACGGCGAAATCGAAAGTCTTGAAAAGATCGACCTTAGAAACGGAAATAACACTATGAATGAAAATACTGAGAAAGAAATTGAAAATAAAAAGCAGTTATCTGATTTGTATACCGATCCGTTAAGTCTTTTTTACGAGGAAACTCATAATGACGGTATTTTAGTAAAATCACCTCAAAAAGATTACGGAATGCCTACTATAGATGACGAATCTATTTCGGAAAAACAAATTACCGAATCAGAACGGATGCGTGATAAAATTATTTTCCCTGTCCTAAACGGAAAAGAAAGTGGAATGTATAAAGCATTTAAAGATTTTGCAGAACACGGGGTGTTTGATATTATCGGAAAATCTGTTGATCTCACAGAAAAAACGAATAAGATTTCTGCCACCGGATGGAGACAATTACAGGCGACGATGCAAATATATCGATGTAAACAGTTTGAAACTTTCAGATATGTTCTTATCGATCGCCATAATGGCGAAATTACAGATCAAATGACCGTAAGCTCTCATATGCCCGATAGAACGGTTGTCTCAAGTCAGGGGAACGATACTCTCCGGCAGGTACTATCACGTGCGGAAGAAAAAGATTGTCTTATAGTTGCGGTACATAATCATCCAAGCGGAAATGTCGAAGCAAGTGATTATGATATAACAACTACGGATCGCATAGAAAAATTATGCAAACGTAGCGATGGACTAAATAGGTTCGCGGGACACATTATTCTCGATCATAATTCATTTAATCTTTATACGCCTCAAAAAGGCTGGAATATGCATTTTATTGATAACGCTAATTCAATAGATGAGTTGAGTAATCAAAATTTTATTTTTAATAAAATGTATATCAATACAAGCAAAACGCTTATCAATGTAGCAAAAAAAATAAATGATACGAATAATTGGAACGATAATTTTATTCCTGTCGCGTTTGTAGATGCGGATTATAAAGTTTCGGGTATTAAGCTGTATGATAAATCGTTTTTTGATAATACGCCGCAGAGAATTAGAAACGAATTTCAATTCTCGGGAATCGAAGCGGGTGCTGTAGCTGCTTTTCCCGTAATCACAAAGAACTTCACGGAAACTATGTCGGTCGTCGATGCGATGCTTTTTGAAGATAAGCTTAAAGATCTGGTACAAAATCATGCATGCTGCGATGTAGCACTGCCGACTATGACGGTAACCGAAAAATACGCTATGGCTCCCGGTCGAGCCTTGTTTGATACATACAATGCAAGAAATGCTGAAATACATGCAACGTGGCAAACGAAAATTAATCCGGATATATTTTACGCTATGGAAGAGAAAAAGGAGTGTAAAAAAAGTCCAGTATTAGTCAGATAATTTTTCAGTTGGAGAATGATATGATAGACCAAGATACCTTATTACAACAAATTGCAAATAATTTTAATCTCTCTACCGATGAAGCCGAAGCGGCTTTGTTGCTGCTCAATACGCGAGCGACAAACCTCGATATGTCGCTCGACGACTATATGCAAACCTATCATCCGGCGGGCTTTTCACAAAAAGATTCCGCTTTAAATGATGAGTATAGAGGCTATGTGCAGTTTCTGGCACATGACGCGAAAGCGATTATTAAAACCGGCAAGACGGCGGATTTCTCGACGTTTGTTCATGAAAACGCGCATATCTTTCGTCGTCAGCTTGCAGGAGATTTAAAGGCGAAGGCAGAAAAAGCGTTCAAAGTTGAAAACGGGAAATGGACGCGCGAGCAGGAAGAATATTTTGCTATCGGCTTTGAAGAATATATCCGTTTACGGATGGCTTCAAGTGAAGATTTACGGCAAGTATTTGAGCGCGGTACGCGCTGTATGCAGCATATTTACAACGGGCTTGACCGGATCGTAAAGCTGAATCCGGAAATTATTAAAGTCTATGACGAACTTTTTACAGAAAGTCGCTTTCGATTTAATCAAAAACGTTTTGAAAAAACGGTTAAAGATATCAATGAAAACAACCTTGAAAAATTTAAAGCATCTCATGTGTATTTGGGTATGACTCCTCCTATCTATCAGGAACTGGGCTTCGAGCGATTACCGGTTATGATAACGGCAAAACATTTGAAGAATGTTATGCAGGATTGGGGCAGCGATATAAATGTGAACTATCACGGACTTACTCCTGACATAATCGCGCAGATACCCGAAGCGATTAAAAGACCGCTTATAATCATGCAATCGCAAAACAAGGAACATCCGGAAGACATCATCGCTGTTGTCGAATTAAAGGATAAAGACAATAAACCGATTATTATTCCGTTTTCCCCGAATAAAAAAGGTAACTTTAATGATATTGAAATAGATATAAATCTCACAAAAAGCATCTACGGTAGAAATAATTTTAATAAGTTTATACAAAATGCTTTTAAAGAAAACAGAATTTTATACTTAAACAAAAAAAGCCGAGATATTGTCCCCCCGCAGGTACAATACCCGCGCAATTACAATTCTCAGCTTTCCGATAAAAGCCAAGTCCCTGCAAGTCCTCAGGTCCAATACCCGAGCAATCAGGGCTCTCAGCTTTTCTATGACAATATAGCACGGTATCAGAAAATTGTCAAACAAAAAATACCGAGTTTTGCAAAATTATATCAAAAAGCTGTATCGGAAAGCGAACAAGACGGAATAAAGTATTCAGACTTTGATAACGAAATAAAAAACAGATTGGAAAAAGCCGCCGGTATTATCAGTGGGTTGAATATTAACAAGGAAAATTATAAGAAAATATTTGAAGTGCTTGATGCCGTAGAGCGCCTTTCAAGTATGGATATTACCTTGCAAAATACAGCCTTCGAACAAGATATGAATAAAACAGACGGAAAAACAGAGCCAGAAGAGACTGTTTCGAGTATAGAAGATTCCGTTAATTATGATATGTATGCCGACGGTCGGATTGTATACGGTGAAACGTTTCTTCCGCCTTTTGTTTCAATTACAGCGGATAATAAACTGAAACCATGTGAAAATTTTGTTGTAAAAACTTATGACAAAAATGCCGGCACATATTTACTCGACAACGGTACGGAACAAATTTCAATGCCGCGTAAAACGCTCGAGACAATACTAGAGCCGGAGACGCTGTATAAAAAGCAATCAAATGACAATCGGATAAACGTAAAAGAAAACGGAATTGTGTTTGCTGATGAGGCGCATGGCATACAAGGTACAATTATCCCTGAATTTTCATTGATTACGCAACACGGGCTTGCCTCGTATAAAGATTGCGTCGTAACAAAATATGATGCACAAAGTCATGTATATACACTGGGCAATAAAGATACGACGCTTACCGTTACGGAAGAAACATTTAAAGAAATTACGGATCCGAAGCGGTTTGAAAATAGATTTGACGAAAATACTCCTGCGTATAAAAAAATGCTTCAGACACAATATAACGATTTCTTTCAAGAGCGCGCAAATACCGCCTACAATTTTAAACATAATCTTGCAGTTTATTGTAGACGCGAAGCAAACTCGCCGTGCGATGCCTTAAATGTCGCAAAAACCATTATTTCGCGTATGAATCCGGAAGAACGAATAAAAACACATAATTTATTAAAAACAATTTCTGGAAAAGATGAAACAATAAATCAATACATAGTCCGCTCATATCATGATGCAATTAAAGAAGTCCCTCTAAACGAAGAATACATCAAATATCATCTGCCGGAAAATAAAATTGCTAGACCGTTTTATGATACCGTTTCGACCGACGGACAGAAAGTCGATAATGATCCTCAGTTGATAAAATTAGGCAATAACTATAATCTTACCGTAGGCGACAGTTTACGAAATGTCGCTATCGCTTCGGATAAACTATTCGGCTCAGGAAAAGAGAATGTTCATTTTTCCGAACTCAAAGTGATTTCTGCTTCAAAAGAAAATAACACGATAACGCTTATGGACAAAAATAAATCCTTTATTGATCTGCCGCGAGATACCGTATTGGATGTCTACAAGCAGCAGACACTTAAAGAAATTAAACGACAACAGCGCATTGAACGAAATACTGGTATGGAATTCTCATACGGCTGAACTTTATTTGATAAACAGCTGTGCAAGCATACAGACAAAAGACGTTAAAGCAAGGCTGTAAACGATAAAATCCTTTTTATTGAATTTTTTATCTTTGACACTCGGAACGCTTTCAATAAGTTTTTTGTTCTCAAGCTCGCATTGTTTTAAAAAATCGATCGATTGCTTTTTTACCGTTTCCAAATGCACTTGGCATTTTTCAGTATATGCCTTTATCATCCCATCCGCTTGGCCTTTTAAAATTTCATATTCGTTCTTTGAATTCGCAAGCAATTGCTTTGAAATTTCTGCAAGTTTCTGATCGGCTGATTCAGTATACGAAGATGAAACTTTTTCCGTTTCTTCCTTGAATTCCGCTATGCTCTTTTTGATTATATCGTCGGCTGATTGCAATTCATCAATCTTGTTTCCTATGCCGATGACACAGTTATCAATTTTATTTGTTACTTCTCGAATAAAAAGCGAAATTTCAGCTTTCTCTTTTTGCAGCTGCGTTTCGAGCAATGCAACTTCAGAGGCAAGATTTCCGTTTTTTATGCGTTCTTCAAGATATTTTTCATATGTGCCTGCAATATCGATCTTTTCTTTGAGGGAAGACGTGGAATCAATAAGCGCATTAAACTTTGTTATCGTCTCGTCTCGGAAACGGTCTAGCTCCGTATTCTTACTGTCAATCAGTGTGTTTACAATTTCTTTTAAATCCTGCACATCATTGAGTGTTTGTGCAAGACCGATTAAAAAATTCTCCGCATTTGCCTGCGGAATCGTTATCATTTGCGTTCCGGAAGATTTTCCCGTTGCGCTGCTTTCCGTTTGAGATGCCGTCATCTCTCGCGGGGATAAATCATTGATAAGTGCCATACTCATTCCTTACCATCAAGATAGGGACAGCATTCCCTAAACCTTTGCGACTTGGGCTTTGCTGCACAAAACCCAAGTTTTTTTATTTCCTTCGTTCCGATAAATTACGTTCAATACGGACAGGAACGCCGTTTTCCCAATATTCTTCCGTATCGCCTCCTGCATCGACAACTTTTTCGATAAAGCCGCCTTTCCAATATTCCCAGTGCATCGGATATTCGATCGCCGGTTGATCATCTTTGGA
The DNA here is from genome assembly GCF_016901105.1 of Treponema sp. Marseille-Q4523. Classification (NCBI taxonomy): domain Bacteria; kingdom Pseudomonadati; phylum Spirochaetota; class Spirochaetia; order Treponematales; family Treponemataceae; genus Treponema; species Treponema sp. Marseille-Q4523. Next base: position 45,156 of record NZ_JAFEVM010000009.1, read on the forward strand.
ATCAATAAGCCCGTTAGAAAAATTGAAAATGACAACGACGTCGCGACCGTCAATAGTCATCGTTTTGCTGTTTTGTCCTTCAAGTATTGTTTCGCCCACATAGAATTGTTCCATCTGAAAATCCTTGAAAGGCGAAGTTGACTGTTGATACAAATCATTTTGCTTAAAACGCTCTTTCATCATTTCAATGTCTTCTTTTGTCATACAACGCTCCTATCTTGTATTTTTATTCGGCACTTGTCTCCCATCATGCCACCATTCTTCATATCCGTCTACGGTATCGATAACTGCCGGCTCGTTCTCACAATGCAGCATACCGTCCTTCCAATGCTCGATATGTGTACCGTCCGCTGTCTCAATCGCAGGAAAAATAGTTCCTTCTTCATCAACAGCGTCATTCAAAAAACCTTCCTTTACACGAATAATAATCGTATCATCGACGATATAATCGCCGTCGGCAATCTCTCCTTCTTTTGTTATAATTCTCATATATTGATAATGTTTGAAATTTTTCATTACAAGCTCCTTTCCCCCGTTGAATAGGGATTATTGCGTTTGACTTCTTTTGCAATTTTTTCAAAGTCGGACGATACTTTATCCGCCGATTTTAATATAGCTTCGATGAGACGGCATAACGGAGAACTTTCGCAATTATTCAATTCATCCGCAAGCACTTGTATGTCTTCTGCTGTCAGTTTTATCGGTACTGTTATCGTCCTCATGTTATTTTCCTTTCTTTGTATAAGGGACAAAGCGTTACATATTCGGCGGAAATATATTTCTTTTCTTTTTCCTCTCCGTTCGGCGCTATGTACTTTTTTTGCCGCAAAAAGCCTGCTATGACGACCTCTTTATTTTTTTTAAGGTAATCGTAGATATGAGCGGCCGCCTCTTTGATAAAATGCACTTCAATGCTCATCGGTTCAGATTTTTGATAGGGCAAGCCCGTATCAATTACGGAAAATTTGACAAGCGGCGTTTCTCCGCTGCTCGTATGTACCAATGTCATTTTTGCATCCTCAATAATTCTGCCGTGCAAAGTGATTGTATTCATTGTGTCATTCCTGTTAAAAATATTTTAAGTGATAAAATGCAAAGACAATATGTAAGTACTTTAGAAAAAGCCCTTTGTTTCCAATGCCAGTAATCATATCGATCGTAACGGAAAACATACGATATAATAAAAATAATAAAGCTCCCGCTGACAATAAAAATAATTACGGCAAGGAATGTAAAACGACTGTTTATAAAATACAACCAATATACCGATTTTTTTAATAATCGTAATAATCTTTTCCAAGCGAAAATCGGCATATACGTCATTTTTAATTCAGCTCCTCACCTTCGAAATAAATCGCATCCGCTTCCGATTCCTGTGATTCGGAAATGATCTCTTCTTCGTACATCGGAATTTCAGAAGTGTCGGACGCATTTGCGGTTTCGGATTTCGGATCGAAGATAAGCTGTATGCCGTTTACGCCGATGGAAATGATACTCTTCTTTTTTCCGTCTTGTATCCATCTGTCCTGCTTTAAAAAACCGCTGATAATAACCTTTCTCCCTTTGGTCAATAACGGCTGCATCTTTTCCGCATACGTTCCGTAAATAGCGAGTGGGAAAAAATGACCGATATTTTCATACTGCCCTTGTTCATTTTTTCTTGCGCGGTTTGTTGCGATTGTGAATCTGACAATTTTCAAGCCATTGTCACTTATTTTCATCTCCGCATTTCGGACAATGCGCCCGAAAAGTTTTACATCGTTCAGTTCCATGTGTAACTCCTTGACCGATACATATCGGTCTTATTTGATATAATTAATAATTTGTGTGATAGCACCTATGAGCCCTGCGATACACACAAATATCCATCCGGTTAATCTGATTGTCCAGACAATTCGATATTGTAACGGCTGGTATTTGAAATTTTCCCGGAACCGTTTAATACGCTTCCGTATAGGAAGCGATTCATCGTTTTTGTCTGATATTTTATTCTCAAAAAATTTAAGCCATTGTAATTTTTTTTTCATGCGTCAATCCTGTATTTTTGATAAATTTTATTTAGACTGCGATCAAATTCTGTGCGCACGGTCATATCTTTTATGCTGAGAAGCGATCCGTAAGATTTTTGAAACGTAGTAAAAAAATCATTTAATTCTATTTGCAGTGCATTTCTCTCTTTTTCCGGTAAATTAAAAATTTGTTTTGCTAGTTTGACTTCTTTGTCGTCCGATATGAGATACATATCAAATCCGCATTGAGGACAAGTGGTGTAGTTGTTCGCTTTATCATACCCGCATACAGGGCAGGTGATATACGCTTCTGCTTTTACTACTTGACCTGATGTAATAATAAAATCCTGAATTATATTTGAGCTTTGTGCGAGTTTGTAGAACATATTTGTTATACTTACAGGCTTTCGCGCGTGAGTTCGCTCATATACGTAATCAAGATATTTTGACATGACTTCTTGTTCCGTGATTTTAAAATCACCGAACAGTAAAGCGATCTTTCCGGCAAAATCACTGTCGAACGGGTAATGAGACCCGAATAGCTTTTTAATTTTTGAAATTATGATATCTTCTGCTGCTTCTGTTTTACATCCGGAAGTAGAAGTATTATTAGTCTTATCAGTAGTAGTATTGGGTCTAGTTTCTTGACCCGCCGCGGGTCTAATTTCTTGACCCGTACCGGTCAAATTTCTTGACCCGACTTTTTCTTCGGGTCTAGTTTCTTGACCCGAAGAAGTATTATTGTCTGGATCGTGCTTTTGCCGCGATACGGCAGTATAATACAAGCAAAAATGCTGATTGCCTCGAGCTGTTTTTGCTTTGTCGAAAACAGTGACGGTTTTTACATCCCTTTTGATGAGATGACCGGCGGCAACAAGTTTCTGTAAAATCGTAAGCACTGTCTCTTTTGAAAGATTGGTTTGACGCATGATATAGTCGACTGAACCGTAAAAATATGATTGCCCGTCCTGACAGAACCCGTGTATAATTGCATAAATTATCAGTTCGCTCGGTTTGAGTTTGAGATCGTGTATCATCCATGTTTCAACCGTAAAGTAATTTCCCTTATCCATAATAAATTCTTGTAAAATGCGTGTTATTGCACTGCCGTTTTAGAGGACAATGTTTTCCATCGTCAAACAAGGAACAAAGAGAACAGAGGTGTTCCGGCTGCGCCACATGAGTTTCTTTGATTCCTTCCGCACTAATATTGAGAATATCTCCGGTATCAAATGTAAAGCGATGATTTGCGAAGGTCATTTTGTTTTCTCCATTTTTATAACATGCTCAGTATAAATTCGATCTATTAAAAGATGTGCATTGTCAAGCGCCTTTACAAGTCGTTCGTACTCTTCACTGTGTCCGTGATCCGCAAGGTTTTGTTTAAGATACTTTAGAAAAGAAGCTTCTGGCTCTTCTGTAAAATCAAAAAAAGTGCTGCCAAAAAACAACATAAAAGGCAACAACTCTTTTATGTTGCATATGTAATCATCCCTCTGTCGATCGAATATCTGCGCTCCGATCGTTTTTAAATAACGCTCTACAGTTTTTTCATTTGCCGTATGCACAAGTCCGCTACACCTACTGCTGTATTCATTGAGCCCATGGAAAAAAGCTGTTTTCTCTTTCTTCTTTTTATTCCGTAAAACCATCTTCGTATACAAGAGGATAAGCCAGAGAGCACCGGCATATCGTGTTCGTATCAATCCTTTTCGCATTCTCTACACTCCGTTTCATTCCGAAAATTTTCGGAATAACGATCATCGACACGGAGCCTTCCTGTGTCGTATAAATACATCATGTACATTACTAAGGGGGACAGTGCAAACAAAACGGTAAGCCAAAATGCCCACAGTTTACGATCGCGACGCGCACGTTTCCAAAGAAGGGGAATATGTTTAAGTTCTGCAATGTAATATGCGTTAAAAGTCATTTTTTTGTTGCCTCCTTCTTTTTCTTATCCGTCATCAGCAAAAATGTTTCAAATCGCTCACACGGTTCCATACTTTCATGTGATAAATGCGCGAGCTTTCTCCATAAAAATGCACAGTCGTTTCTATCGAGCGTGCAAGTTTTAAAACAGACAGCACTTTCAAAGCTGTCTTCCATCTGTTTTTCCCATGAGGTTTTTAAATACTGCGGCTTTGATTTATTAAACATATGTTTTATCCTTTCTGTTTAATAATTCCGTATCGATGTTTGTTTTTATCTTGTCTCCTGTGTCGGAAGCGGAATATTTACGATTCCACCTGACGCAGTAAGCGGTATATACTGAGGAACGAGAATTCCATTCCACTTTTCGTAGTATGCCATCTGCTCTTCATGCTTCCACTGCTGCTGCTGTACTGCCATATTCTGGGCGACCTTTGCGTTATAGTATGCAATGCCATCCGCCTCAGCTTTCTTTGCTTTCGCCTCATTTTCAGACTTTATTAACTGTGCTTCCGCATCTAGCTGCATTGCCTGTTTTTTAGCTTCAGCTTCACGTACCAGTTTTTGTGCATTTGCAGCTGCAATATTCGCTTCCTGTTCTGCCTGTTTTACCTGCTGCGTTCTATTCGCGGTTTCTTTTATTTGCCGATCAAAATCATCAGACCAATCCCAGTTGGTTATTGTGGTCTGGCTTATTGTTATAGGATAGTCGTGCATTCGTGTAAGAATTGATTTTGAAACTTTTCCGGTAACTTCCGCCTGCTTTTCTACAAGTTCATAAATCGAATATTGCCCGACAACCTCTTTGACGCTGGCAATTATGTTGCTCTTCATTGCCGACTCAACAACCGAATCTCCGTATCTTGTAGCAATATCCATAATTCTGCTTTCGTCATAGGCATATTTAACGGTTACACTCGTCCCGACGGTTTGCATATCTTTGGTTATCGCCCCGCCGTTACCAACTGAAAAAGCTGCATCATACGTTTTGGGCGCAATAGAATATTTCTTTATTTTAGCCACAAAAGGCATATGGAAAATAAGTCCCGGCTGAATAACATTACCAACTACTTTACCAAGAACGTACTTCACGCCTCGTTCCCGTTGCTGAACGATTGAGCATGAATTAAGCATCGTAATCAATGCAAGTATAATACAGATACCTGCAAACCCGATTTTCTTGAACTGTTTGACGTGTTTTTCAAAATAATTCATTCTTTTCCTCCTGTTTTAAGGTTGTGATTTTATCAACCGCTTTCTGTGCTGTTGCCGCAAGTACTAACGCTTCAGCTGCACAACAAAAAGCGTGGTTGTATAATGACGTAAGCCATACGTGATCCTTATCAGAAGTATTGTTCTTTATGTCGTTCCAGTACTCCCATAAAAATACTTTTGCCGTATCCAATTCATTTCGCGTCTTTTCTATGCGTTCCTTAATCACCGCGTATGCTTCATGCGGAGAACTAAATTCCGGATATATCGCATCCGCCTTTTCTAATTCCGCTTCCGCCTGCCGCGCGATCGATGTAATCAATTCTTTTATACGTTTGTTTATCTTAGTTATCATTTTCACTAAAAAGACTGTTTCTAAATGTAAATAAGTCGTCCATAATATTTTCCGCTGCATTTTCAATAGCTTCCAGTTTTTTGTTTATTAGGCTTTTTAAAAATGCTGTCATATCTGCGGCTTCTTTTTCACTTTCATTTCCATAACCCTTATCGTAAAAATAGTTTTTCAGTTCTTTTTCAAGATTATTCATTTCGTTTGTTCCCCTTGTGTTCTGTGCGTTTTTCCCTTGTCCAAAGACAAGCCCGTCGTTTAAAAGCCCGCGATTTAATAAATCTTGTTTTGTCGCAAAGCGTGCCGTTCCATGCAGGTGTTTTTTCTCCGGCTGTATGTCTATTATTTCAGCTCCGATAAAAAGCGGATGAAGCCAATCTGTTTTTTCTTCTGAGGTTTCGTCCACCTCTAACTCTTTACCCGTTTTAGGATCTTCCAGCGTAATTCCGTCAGGATACAGTTCATATAACTGATCGAGCGCTCCTTCTATGATGTCAAAACCCAGACAGTTTCCAAAAACAGATACCGTGACTTGCTTGCGATATGTCCATATACCGAGCGTTACGACTACCTTTTGTTCTGTCATTTGACCGCAATAACACAGGTTACGATTGTAGTTCATACTTTTCTCCTTGCTTTTTGTTAATTTCATTTTTCCCGTTACCGTTAATTTCCGTTAAGACCCCAAAAACCGAAAAAAGAAGAAATACAATGGCAGAAATGCGAAATTTTACTAAGGATTTATTGTCGTTGTTATCGCCGGTATTGCTCACTATAAAACCGCTTATAAAAAGTATGACGCATAAAATTATACGTCGGTGATTTGTAATAAAATTAAAAATATCCATCATATTTATCCCCTCAGTCTGCTATCTAAAAAACTATAATTTTGTAAAAATCAGAACAACAATAAGAAGTAGACAACAATATAAAAGAGTTTCAGTGCTTGCAGATCTGTGTTCATTCGTGTTCGTTGTTATATGTTTTTCATCATCGGTATCATTGGTGTTTTTTGTTTTTGACAAAGAACCACGCACAATAATTATTAAAAAGCATACAATATCAACAAAGAGAATAGCTCCTAAGAAAAACGGATGGTCTAAAATAAACCCTAAAACAACCGTGTAAGGATCGGACATATCCATTGCTTTTACTCCTTTTTAATCTCAATTATTAGAATCCGAAAGCAAGCTGCTTCTGATCCGTGTATTTCCGCCAAATATCGTCGGCAAGCGTTTTTGTCTTGCCGTTTATCATGAGATATGTTCGGGCACTTCTCGTGATGCCGGCCATCGTTGCGTACTCGGTACGCCCCCGTTGCGGTGCACTTTTGTAGTCAATGGGATTTTCCGTGCTATGATCGGAATAGGTAAATAATGCCAAAAAGCAATTTTCATGCTGTGTAATGACTACCGTAAGCGTTTCACAGCCGTAGCGTGTGCCTTCCGTACTCTGTTCGTATTTCATTCTTTATACCCCATCATCTGTTCGTTTTGCGGCTTTATAAAAATCGCCGTTCTTATTACGTTTACGATAGCTGTAACAACAGGCTAGAAATTGATCGACCGGCTGATTTTCCGAACCGATGCTGTATGCCAGTCCCACTATTTCTAAGTCATCATTGCCGTGTTCTCTACGCAAGAGAGTGCGCGCTCTTTCTACACAATTACACATTTATTGTTCCTTCGGTAAATTAATAATTTTACTTCCGCACGGTGTGCCGTCATCGGAAAATTCGTAATTTTCAAACAACGTTTCAACCCCTATAATGTCGTTTGATGTCATGAGGGTTAAACAACCATACTTTATAACAAGCCAATTCATTGTAGTGTTTTTACGCGTGATCCACCCGCCGTGTTTTTTAATTGCTTTCATTGCTTCTTCGACGCTCTCAAATGGCTTGTAAACCCTGTTCTTATGTTTACGTAAAAGTATGAGCACCTGTTCTACACAATTACACATTTATTGTTCCTCCGGTAAATTAATAATTTCAATCTCGCATGGACTTTTATTACTTATGGAGTTATTTCTCTTCCAATCGGCATAAACTCATCATTCGCATACTCATATCCGCTTCGCATTGCTATATGATAAGCGCCGTCATCACTAAACTTGATTCCGCTGCGACTGTAGAACAGCGTATAGTCATCGTCTGTGTCGTCATCGGGAAGGTTTTCCGTATCGATTGTTAAACCTGCATATCGGGCGATCTCTTTAATATCTCGAAGTGACAGATGAACTATCTGTAAGTCATCAATTTTTTCAGATATTTTCTCTTTATTCCTAAATCCAACTTCGGCAGGTGGCGCGATAAGGTAGGCATAAATAAATGTACCTTTGTTCGATACAAATCGGTCAACATTGTTATCTCCAAACAAGTGCACAAGAGACTTCGGCGCATAGTCGTTTTGCACATATAGCCGCAAATCATGTATCGTGTTTGCAAAAATGCACTCGCTCCCGATCTGCAGTTCGTCCGCGTTGAGCGCGGTGTAAACACAGCTTTTGTCAAATTCCATACTGTATCTCCTTTAATCTTTTAAAGCTAATTTTCATCCTTGTTATCTTTGCATTCGATTATTTTCGTAATATGAATTTGCCAGCGCTTTTGCAAATCCGGGAGGAACCGCATTTCCGATTTGTTTTACCCGCTCGGCACAATTTCCCGTAAATATATAATTTGCAGGAAAACCGGATGCTAAAGCCAGTTCATGCGGTTGGAGCATACGAAAGCCTATATCAAATCGATAACCGGTAGAAATAAAAGAGGGTGATACAAGACAATGTTCGTTTTTTGTACAGATTGTTGATAAAGGTTTATGAATACTGCGGCTTCTATCTTTTGCAGAAGCTTGGCTTATTGCAGTAACAAAAGGCGTAACAAGCGCATGATGTGCTCCGGAGCAAGTAATTGACGGCAGCGGAAGTCCTATGTCCCGTGCCGTTCCCGTACCTCGTAAAACAGCAAGAAAGGAATTTGTATGTATTCCTCCGAATTTCTTAACTCCAATTTCTATTCTACGTAATGTTGCCGTTGCCAACGGTTTTTTTCGCGTAAAAATAGAGGGACAAGGTATAGACCAATCTATTATTTCCCTTGCCGACTTCCACTGCGGTAAGCCAAAGAGATTGTTTTTATCTTCGTGATGTGTCGGTTGCGGCCAAATTATTTTCTTTCGTCCTTTTACCGCTTGGATAAAAAGACGTTTACGGATAGTTGGAACACCATAATCTGCAGCACAAAGTACTCTCCAGTCAATAGTATAACCAAGCGACCGTAGAGACTGAGCAAACGCTTTGAAAGTACTGCCCGAACGACTTTTTATAAGTTTTCCATCCTTATCAAGCGGCCCCCATGTTAAAAACTCCGGAACATTTTCTATAATAATTCTTTCTATCCAAAGTTCCGATGCCCATTTTAAAATAGCCCATGCCGTAGCTCTGCTTTGTTCCGAGCGAGGGCGACCTCCGCGAGCAAGAGAATGATGAGTACATTCAGGACTTGCCCAAAGTAAGTCAAGTCTTTGCTCCGGTACAACTTTTATCGGATCGAGATGCTCAATCGATTCACATAAATGTTCCGCCGACGGATAATTTGCAGCATGAGTTTCTATAGCTCTTTCCCAATGATTTATCGCTGTAAGATGTATCTTGTACCCATTTAATTCGGCGGCTTCTATAAGTCCTACAGATTCTCCGCCACCGCCGCAAAACATATCTACAATATGCAATTTATTCATTACGAATAGCTCCCGTTTATATGCTTTCAAGCTTTTCTTGTATCTGCATGAGACGTTCGCTTAGACGCGCAATTGTCTTTTTAAGACGTTCTGCTTCATGTTCCAATTGTTCAGGGCTTTCAAGGTCGTCGTCCGTTGCCTTGGTCTTTTGTTTTGCAATCGCTTTTACCTGTGCAACGGTCTTTCCCGCGTCCGCTGCTTGCTGTGCAGCCTGTTTTATCGCAGGGTCTTTTGCAAATTTGACTGCTTTTGCAATTTCATCGTTATCATTGCTGCCGCTCATTTTGTTATCCATATATTCTTTTGCTTTGTTGCGTGTCATTTGCAAATCATGCTCGATGACATCTTCGATTCGTTCACCGTTGTGTTGGCAGCTGTCATACAGCTTCGCGATTATGAGTCCGAGCTGTTTTTGCGCTTCTATGATTTTTTTCTGGATATCTACGGCTTCTTTGATAAGCGTCGTAGTTTCCGTACTTCTTTCGCGTACGTAAAGCTTCAATTCGATCGCTTTATCGATAAGGTCATAAAATGTTGCCCAGAAAATGCCGGAATGTGATTTTACGGTTCGCACGCCCTTTTCGGTCGTCAATATATGATGTGTCAATTCGTGTATTGCCGTATACATGACCGCATCGTTTGTTGTAAAGTTTTTGTTATGCAAAAGTATTTCATGGGTGTCCGGTTTGTATAAACCGTTTACCTTGCTCGATTTTTTGCCCGTCTGAATAACCGTAAAGTCTATTTTGCACTCATAGAGTTTGATAAGAGCTGTCTTAATTTCCTCATTGGTCATTTTCTAACCTCTCATAAAGAATGATTATTAAATGTATCGATGATAGCTTCGTTTTCTTCCGATAATTGAAACTTAATAAGTTCACTGCCGGAGAAATCGGTGATATCGTGATAAACTTCTTCGGGCGTTCTGCCTTTGCTTACTTCCGCCAGCGCATAGCAAAACAGTTTTTCTCCGAATTCTCCTGCACCTTCCCGATACCCGTCGTCGTATCCTTCCTGATAACTTTCCTGTCGAGCCTTGATAACTTTTTCTTCGAAATCCGGTACGTTATCGGGTTTTACGACAGGACGCTCTTTGCCGTCAGTATGGCTAAAATTTAGCGCGGCGGGAGTATCTTCGAGACTTGAAATGGATTCGGATATGTCGTCAAACTCGGTCGATGTAACTTCATCCGTAGTTGTGTCATCTGTAATAGACGGAACGCTTTCTGTGGTTTTTGATTGTGTATTACTGCGTTTTTTGTTGTTTTTAATCTCTGTATAGATATCCTTTATACTTGCTTTCCCGTCTTCCAGCCGGGCACGTTGTTCGTCGGAGGCTTCTTCATCGACGGTTTCTTGTTGCAAAATTTCGTTGTATACTTGATTAACCGACGATTTTCCTAATTCAATACGATCAATCTGATCCTGACTTGCTTTGGTGCGAACTTTATGTGCCCGTTCGACTGTTTTTTCCGATACCCCGAGTTCTTTTCCGATTGCTTCATTTTTATTGCCTTTAATGCCTTGAATATAATCACTGCCCATCAACTCGCCGATGTTTTTCAATAAGTCTATACCTTCAAGATTTCTCCTATTTACTTGCAGCTTCAACGCATAACGATACGCATCTTCGAAATTATTAAACTGATGTTTAAAATATGGAACGGATTTTAAACCGGCGAGTATTGCGGCTTGCATTCGTGTATATCCGTCAATAAGTATGTAATGCTCATTACCTTCGGCATCTTTCATATACCAAATGTGTAGCGGCTGACTGTTATCGAAGTTATCGAGCTTCATGCTGTCGGCAATTCGTTGTAATAGATTTCCATCAATTGTAAATAGGCTTTTAAATCTCTTATCTTCTTCTATTTTCTCTATCAGGATAATTTCCGATAATTTTAATCCGTTATTTGCAACGGGAAGTGTCCCGCCGTGTGCAGCCAATATATTTATTCTTTTTGCCATAATGATCCTCTCGACCGACACGTGTCGGTTCAGAATTTCTCCACGTTATTTTCTTTGCCGGTAATCATATTGACGAGTTTATTCATCTCTATCGCAAGTCGTTTTGATCCGACGATCGGACTGTTGATACTTATCTTTGTATCTGTCTGTGTATAATTGTTCGCGGCAGATGTGTGCGGGATGTGAATATCAAGAATATTTTGAAATTCACTTTCAAAAACTTTTACGAATTGGCTCTGTTGAGAGAATTCAAACGGGGCGAGTTTTTCCTGCCAGTGCGAATAGAGCAAGTACCATTTGTTTACTTGCTGAGGACAATCGTCATAAAGCTGGCGTTGTAAAAATTTTGTTGTGGTAAAATTGAATGATGAGAATTCAAGAGGAGTGAGTATTATATCGGCGGCGTTTAGGGCATTGATTACAATGTTATCGTATGTAGGCGCCGTATCGACAACAATATAGTCATAAGGAAGATCTCTTGATTTTAGCGTTTTTTGTAGTTCATTATATCCAATGCCGCGTAATTTGAAAATATTCAGATGGCTCGGCACAATGTCGATATTTTCAATTCGTGTGGCAATTACATAATCCATAATGTTGTTATGGCTAAGAGCCTCAAAAACATTATGTGATTCAATGATTTCTTCAATCCCTTCTATACCTGTAGTGAAGAACATAGTTCCGGAATTGTTTGGGTCCAAATCAAAATAACCGACTTTGTAACCTCGTGCAGCAAGATTCGTTGCCGTAAGAATTGAACCGGTGGTTTTACCTACTCCACCCTTTGCACTCGCATAAACGATGACAAACATAGTATTTCCTTCCGCAAAGAGTCAGTAGATAACAGTATCTGCCCGCCCAAGTGTTTTTCTGTTATCTACTGACAAAATAAAAAAGACAGCCTGAAGAACGGGTAGTTTTCAGTCTGTCTTTAAAGCAGCCATTTGTAAAAATGACTAAGGAAACACCCGTTCATCTATCCTTAGTAATTCTTTACAAGGCTTTGCAATACGAAAAAATTCCGTGTTGCTGCGGAAGCGAAAAAATCCGGAATTGATGAGATTTACAATCGGGGGACTGTACATTCTTTTTGAAAACGGCTATAGTAATCGAACGGATATAGAAATCAATCGGATATAAAACAGGAAGAGGTGCAATTATGAAAAATTACCACACAACACTCAGCGAAGCCGGCGTCAGACCCTCGGTACAGCGTGTCGCGGTCTACTCCTATCTGTGCGAACATCCCGTACATCCGACAGTGGAAACGCTCTACGCTTCCCTGTCGCCCGAATATCCGACGCTGTCGAAGACGACCATATACAATACGCTGAAATTATTCGAAGAAAAAAAACTCGTGCATTCTCTCAAAATCGAAGACGATAAACTCCGCTACGACGCGGACGTACGGCCGCACATCCATTTCAAATGCGAAAAATGCGGCAAAGTGTTCGACGTCTTCGACGACGCGAATATCGCCGACTATATGCTCAAAAGCACGAACGCCCTTCCGGAGGGTTTTGTCATGACAAAGATGCAGACGAATATGTGGGGCATCTGCCGCGACTGCGCAAAGCGCTGAATCGATTTCGCTCAATCGTCCGTCATTTTTTCCCGATATTCTAAAAAGAAATCTATCGGGAGAAAATACGATGATCAAAAAAACACTCGCATACACGGCGGCCTTCGTCCTCTGCTTTTTCATATTCGGATGCGCGTCGACTCCGAAAGAAACGTCCGCCGTCTCATTGATTTTGAACGGTAAAAGCGACGAAGCGAAAAGTCTTTTCCAATCAAAGTACGATATAAACGAAACCGACGCATCGGGGAATACGCCGCTCCACGCCGCCGCGATCATTGACGACGCGGATTTGGCGCTCTTTTTATTGATAAAAGGTGCCGACGACACAAGAGTCAATTTCGAAGGAGATACTCCGCTGCATGCCGCAATCAAAAACGACAGCTTCGGCACAGCTCGCGTTTTTGCGGAAAACGGAAGCGGTGTCTTCGTGCGCAATGCGGACGGAAAAACGGCATTCGTAGAAGGATTGGAAAAAAGCAATGCCTACGCCGCGGCGTTCATCACGCAAAAAACGGGAAGCGAGCGCGATACGGACGGAAACACGATCGTTCATTACTGCGTGGGGATGAAAAACGAAGGCGCAGTTCGCGAATGCATCAAAAAAGGTATCGGCATCTCCACACAAAACAAGGCGGGAAAAACACCGCTCGACATCGCACTCGAAAATTCCGGCGACGAAAAATCCGTCGCAATCGCAGCGGATTTGATAATGGCGGGCGCTGAAACGAACGATATACAATTTTCGTACTTTCAAACGGCGGTTTCGGAACGGAACTTCGATTACCGCTTCGGCGACGGACAAACGCCGCTCCACATAGCTGCGATACAACATCACAAAAGCATCGCACGCTATCTCCTCGCAAACGGAGCCCGCACATCGGTACAGGACATAACGGGAGCGGCTCCTCTCCACGAAGCCGTCCGCTACGGCGATATCGACATCGCAAAGGCGCTGCTTGAAAACGGTGCCGATGCAAACGCGGAAGACAATCTCGGAAAAACGCCCGTCATGCTCATCATACCGGATCGGGAACAGGATGCGATGTACCGCCTCCTCATCGCATACAAAGCCGACGTCGCAAAAAAAGACGCATACGGCGATACCGTGCTGCACACGGCAACGATGGCATCTCTCTCCCCAGCCGTCCTCGAGCTTCTTGTTGCAGGAGGAGCTGATGTAAACGCACGAAACAAAGACGGCGTGTCGCCGCTTTTGATAGCCGTGCAAAAACGCAATTTCGACCACGTCAAATTCTATGCCGATCGCGGCGCCGACATCAATTCGGCCGATAAAGCGGGAAACACTCCCCTTTCGCTCGCGCTCAAAGACGGCCAGACGATGCTCGAAATGCTCGTCAATCGAACGAACGCACTTTCACACGATTCGAACGGTAATACGCCGCTGCACACCGCGATCATAGCCGACGCATCGATCGAGCAGATCCGCTACCTCGTAAGTCTCACCGGCGACGTCAATGCGCGGAACAGCGACGGCAACAACGCGCTCTACCTCGCAGTCGAAAGGAACAACAAAGCGATCGGCGAACTCCTGCTTGCAAAAAACGCGGACATATTTTCAACAAACAACGCCAACGATTCGCCGCTTCATCTTGCGCTGAAAAAAGGAGGTGACACGCAAGATTGGCTCGTCACGTCGCGTACGATCACTGCGACGGACGGAAGCGGCAACACGGCGCTCCACTACGCAGTCGAATGGGGACTGCAGGCGGCGGTCGTGTCGCTCATCGAAAAGGGCGCAAATCCTCAGGCTGAAAACGCAAACGGAGAAACCCCGCTTTTCAGCGCAGTAAAAACGAACGATCCCGCTATGATCGCCCTCGTCGTCAAGGGGGGCTCGTCGATAAAAGCCCGCGACCATTTCGGCAGCAGCCCGCTTCACGCGGCAGTCCGCCGGGATGCGGATGCCTCCGTGCGGGAACTCATACGACTCGGCATCGACGTAAATGCGCAAAACGTCGCCGGAAAATCCGCGCTTTCGGAAGCCGTGCTTGCGGGAAAACTTTCGACGGCGAAAGTATTGATCGATTCCGGAGCCGATATAAACGCAAGCGACAACACGGGACGAACGATCCTCATGGATGCGATCAAAGGGCAAAACACGGGCGTCATCGCAATGCTGCTTTCAAATAAAGCCAATCCGCAGATCCAGGAAATCAACGGACGAAACGCGTATCACGAAGCGGTGCTGACCGGAAACCCTGATGTTATCGCGATGCTGCGGAATGCAGGAGGCAAAGCGCTCTCCCGCGACAAAAACGCCAACACGCCCTTTTCGCTCGCATTTGACAAGAACGACGACATCATAAAAACCGTACTCGGCAGCGACAGGACGATAACCGACAGCGACGGCAATACGCCGTTTCACATAATCGTTCAGGCAAAGGGCCCCGCTCGAATTCTTTCGATGCTCGCCTCTCTCGGTTACCCCTCCGACACGCGGAACGCAGAAGGCATCACGCCGCTCGGCTATGCAGTCGAAAACAACGATGAAAACTATGCGCGCATTTTGCTGCAAAACGGCGCAAATCCTTTTTCATCGATCGACAAAAAAGGGCGGAATGCCGCGACGATCGCGCTTTCAAACGGAGACGGCAAAGTGCTATCCGACATCGTCAAATACGCCGGAACGAAATCGGACATCCAAGGCAATACGCTCCTGCACTATGCAGCGAGGACGGCATCGACGGACACCATACGAAAACTCCTCGCATACGGACTCGACGCAAACGCAAAAAACATCTCAGGCGAAACGCCGTATATGACGGCTCTCCGCTGGAAGCGGAACGATGCGGCGGAAGTGCTGAAAGCTGCGGAAAACGCAAAGCGATAGGAAAGAAAGATGAAAAATGAATTGCACGATTTTATAACAAAATTGTCTGCGACGACATTGAATGTTTCAATGGCAATTCTTATTCTGATGCCGCAGGGATGGGCTGTCATTGCGGCAATACTATCGCTTGAAGTCGCTCTCTTTTATTTTTTTCTAAAACGCGAATATGAATTTAAAAAATTATTTTGGCGATTAGCGATTTCAAACTTAGTGAGCGGAATATCGGGATTTGTATTGTCATTGTTTTTAAACGGGGGTTGGCTGGGTGTTTTCTGGTTTCCGTGGGTAGGTTCCCACGAAATACAGTTTATGAGTCCGTTTTTTATTTTATATTTCTTCATTATATTCGCGATAACTTTATTGATAGAAATACCGGTAAATATACTATTGTTCCGGAAACTCGGCATACATCCCAAACAAACCTTTTTCATTTCTCTGATAGTAAATGCAATAACAAATATCGGTTGTGCATTCATTATTTATTTGTTCAGTTTTGATATTATAAAAATAGGATGACAAAGCCTGTTACAGCTTAAGCGAACGGATATCGCATACAGGATTAAGATATGAAAAAAAATTTTTTTGTTTTTGCGGTTTTGATTTTTGCAAGCGTATCTTCTTTTGCGGGAGAAAAAATAAAATGCGTAAAAGAAACGTATACCTATCCCGAATATAACGGCGGAGTTTATACAAATGAATTTTATTTTATAGAAAACTTTGTCATTCATCCTCTTAATTTTGCAGGCAGAAAATATATTTTGTTTTATAAAGATGCAGACGATGAGGATTATCATTCGTTCGGAGAATCTTACCCGAAATATCTCGGCGGCGGAATATTTTCGGGAGCAGTTTACGGAGTCGGAGATCCGCTTGAATGGTTGTGTAAAAAAACCGAAGAAATTTTATATGATAAAAACGACTTTTATCGTATTTTGGCAAATGAGTTCTACAGATGGTATTTAAAGAAAGAAGCATTCAGCTCCGATTTTGATTGTTTGGAAGATTTTATCTGCGGTACTATGAAAGTATTTTCAAAAGAAGATTTACGTATTTTGCGGAATACGATCTACGCAAAATACGGCTACATTTTCAAATCGAAAGATTTAAATGATATTTTTTCAAAAACCGAATGGTATACGCCGAAAGAATATTTTAATGAAAGCTCCTTCAGCCACTTGGATGATTGTTTTCTTGAAATCATTAAGCTGTTGGAAAAATAAATGTGATTTAGCAATATGCTTTTGATACGAACACAGAGGAGTTTTTATGCCCGTCATTCTCGTTTCACCGTTAATATTAATAATTGCGTTTTCAGTCGGAATTGTAGTCGTAACAAGACTTTTTAATAAAAGAAGTGCATTTTCAAAGGATGAAAATGTAAATGAAACGGACGGAACACTCATATCCGTTAATATACGTCGAATAAATTTTCTTGCATATATCAATGAATATGATTATACGTATACTGTCAACGGCAACCTTTATTCAGGTAACGATACGGAAGGTTTTTTCTTTGAACAAAAACGCAATCCGCTCCCGAAAGAAAATGTAAAAGTGGAATACATCAAAGCCCATCCTGAACAATCAAGGTTGAAATTTATTAATCACAAAAATGCAAGACTTCGCTTTATCCTCGCAGTTACGCTGTCTGTATTGCTCATATTATTTTTGCTAAAATTTTAAATGAATATTATACACACTGGTGTACGAAAGATTGACACAGGCTCTTTTACTCGCTACTATTATAGATTGTACGCATACACATATAATTATAAAAAACAATGCGCGAGTTAGGAGTGTTTATGAACAATGGTCGGTGGGAACTTTTGCTAAAGCACAGTGCAATCATCGTATGTGCAGCGCTTTTAGTGGGTTGTATGAATCAAAAAACCGCTTCCGTCGCGGCGGATATCGATTTTTGGTCGTTTCCCAACTTTACTTCGGAAACGGGTGTGCAGGGTGATTTTGAAAAAGAGCTTATCGCGGCTTTCGAAAAAGCGAATCCGTCGATCAACGTGCGCTTTACATCGATTAGTTTTACCGACGGCGCGGATAAAATCGAACAGGCGATCGCTTCAGGCAAAGCCCCCGATATCGTATACGACGCGCCCGGCCGCATCATCGCATGGGCGGACAAGGGCTTGCTCGAACCTCTCGACGACGTACTCGCAACGGAAAAGCCGTATATCATGACGGGTATGCTTGCGGTTTCCGCAGGCAAAGATTTACGCACGTATATGTATCCGATGCATGAGGGACCTTTTTCGATGGCATTCAATAAAGAGATGCTCGAAGATTTGGGGCTTCTTTCCCTTTTGCCGTACACTCGGCGCGACCGGCAGTGGACTGTCGCGGAGTATGAAAATCTTTTACGCGCGCTCAAATCGAAATTGCCGAAAGGCAAAACACCCGGCGTATTCTACTATAAAACGCAGGGCGGCGATCAGGGCACTCGTGCGTTTTTGGTCAACCTCTTCGGCAATGTATCGCTTTTGAATAACGATTATTCGCGCTATACGTTCAACACGCCCAAAGCGATAAAAAACGTTGCGTGGACGATGGACGCGATGAAAGAAGGCTTACTGCTTAACGGCGCGAACCTCACGTCGAATGACGCTATCGCTATGTTCGTTGCATCCGATGCGGCGCACACGATCCTCTATTCCCCGCAGCTGAATAAAATGTATGACGGAAAACGCAAATATCGCGGCAAAGATTTTACTCCGATCTACATGCCTTTTCCGAACGATTCGGGCGCTCCGTCCCTCGAATTCATCGTCGGCGGCGCCTGTGTGTTTAAAAACAAAAATCAAAATAAAATAGAAGCGGCGAAACGATTCCTGCACTTTATGGCGACGGATGAAGTATGGGCGCCGAAGCTCGTCGCCGCGACCGGCGGTTTTCCCGTAACTTCAAAGATCGAAATCGAAACCGACGATCCGGAGATATTGTATAATTCCGTACTGCAGAAATTCTTCGGCCAATACTACAACAATATAACCGGTTTTCCGGAAATGCGCGGCTATTGGAATACGGCGCTGAAGAACGCCGCAGCCGGAAGAAACATACAGGGCGTACTGAATATTTTTGTAAAAAGTTCTGATGAATCGCTCAATAAATAAAAATACGTAATCACTGCTGCGGCTTTTTTTAAGGAAGGGATATGAAATACGTTTTTTCGGACGGAAAGAAACATAAAATATTTTCAATAAAAAACAAAATGATAACGGCGTTTGCGTTTTTTTCGCTCTCGATCGTACTCATTTCATGTATCGTATCGATAGCGCTCGCCTCTTTTTCACTCGTAAGCAATACGCGGTACTTCCTCAACGAATTGGTGTTCAGCTCTTCAAAAGCGCTCGACGAACGCTCGAAGGCGATGTTCGAAAAGCTGGAAGCCTTTTCCAATATCC
This sequence comes from Treponema sp. Marseille-Q4523, assembly GCF_016901105.1. Lineage (NCBI taxonomy): Bacteria > Pseudomonadati > Spirochaetota > Spirochaetia > Treponematales > Treponemataceae > Treponema > Treponema sp. Marseille-Q4523. The sequence continues at coordinate 64,212 of NZ_JAFEVM010000009.1, forward strand.
CCGATATCCAGGAAGATACGCTGTCGTACCGTGCAAAAATCGAATTATTAAAAAATGAAATTCAACTGCAGCGACAGCGCGGTTGGCTCAATTTCGGTATCGGCGGAAAAAACGGCATACTCTACCGCACCGACAATAAAACCGAAAACGTTTCGACGGAAGATTGGTTTCGACGAGCGATGACGGGTAAGTACGCCATCACGGAGCCGGTTTTTTCTTCCACGGAACGGATGTACGTATCCACGATTGCGATCCCGCTGCGCGATTTACAGGGCAAGATCACCGGTGTTCTCAGTGCAACACTTTTGGGCGGTTCGCTGTCGAATCTCGTAAGCGATATGACGGTCGGAAAAACGGGAGCCGCATATCTGATCAGCCCCGACGGCATCATTCTCGGAAACCGTCAGCCGGAAATATTGTATAAAAATATCTTTACCGAAGTGTTCGAACGCGAAAGCAAAGAATTTCAAGGTTTTTTGCGGAGCGCGTTGAGCTCGGGAAAATCTAACGTGAGTATTTCAAGAATAAATAATACGAGATATATCGCGGCAACGTCTTCCATGCGCTACTCCGGCTGGACGCTGCTGCTCATGGCGCCCGTTTCGGAATTCGTCGCGGAAAATATAACGACGCTTATTAAAACGTTTATTTTCATCGCCGTTTTGCAGCTCGTCATCGCGATCATCATCGGATTCTTTATCGCGCGCCATATCGTCAAGCCGCTCAATTTGATGATCGACGCGCTGCACAATATTTCGCAAGGTGAAGGCGATCTTACCATCGAACTGCCGGTCCTCGGCAGGGATGAAACGGGCATCCTCTCGACTTACTTTAACGAAACCATCTCAAAACTCCGGAACTCGATCAAAAACGTCAGCACCGGTTCATTCGAAATGAAAACCGTCGGATCCGATCTCGAAAGCAATATGGTGTCCGTAAGCGAATTCGTAAAGGCGATCACGGACAGTATCGAAGAATTGAGAGGCCATTTTACGGAACAGGAAAAAAGCGTTTCGGAAACAGCCTCCGCGATCGAAGAGGTCATTAAAGCGATCCGCGCGCTGCACGAAGACATCGACCGGCAGCTGAGCGTTGTTCAAAACTCGACGTCATCGCTCGACGGTATGACGAAGTTCGTAAGTTCCGTCGAAGAAAACATAAAGGATGCACAGGATACTATGCAAAACCTCGCCTCGGCGACGGACTCCGGCCGCGAAACGCTCACACGGGCGAACAATATATCGCAGCGGATATCCGAAGCGTCGGGCAGTTTGATCGAAGCGAGTGCCGTCATTCAGAATATAGCAAACCAGACAAACCTCTTGGCAATGAACGCAGCTATCGAAGCGGCGCACGCAGGTAAAGCGGGCAAGGGATTCGCCGTCGTCGCTTCGGAAATCAGAAAGCTCGCGGAAAGCTCGAGCGCACAAGGTCAGAAAATCACGACGACGCTCAAAAACATCATAGATGAAATCGAACAGCTCGCATCGTCCGCATCGGGCGCGGTCGAAAAATTCAATTATATTTCAAGCTATTCGAACGAAGTGTATAATGCCATCCAAAACGTCGTCAAAGTGATGGACAAACAGGAAGAAAACAGCACGAGCATACGCGATATGATAAAAAATATCGGTACGACGACGAGCGGGGTAAAATACAATTCCGCAGAAATGCTTGCGAGCAGTGAAAATATCTTAACGCAGGCGACGCAGCTTGACGAACTCACCCGCGTTTTACGCAAAACGATGGATTCGATCGAATCGCAAGTCGATCTTATCAATTCGGCGACACAGGAATCGATGGAAATCGCGGTAAAAAACAAAGAATCCATCGACGGTCTCGTCGCCGAAGTCGGTAAATTCAAAACGCAGACGACGGATATGTAAGCGCATAGCCTTCCGATTTTTATCGGATGATCTCATCCGTCTTGGACGATGAGAGACCGCTGCCGAAAAAACAGCACTGTTGCCGCATCGGCGGCGGAAAAACCGGAGCGTGCCCGCGAGGGTTTATTGAATTTTATTTTTCAAGCCAGCTTTTCAATATGCGGGCGACGGCATCGGGATTCGTTTTTGCCATGCGTGCGATATCGGTCGGATTTCGAACGGAAGTCCCCTGCCCCGTTTGCTTTCGCGGAGCGGTGAAGATGCCCCTTGCCGTGCCGTAGTCGATCGCTTCCTGCAAAACGGCGAGTTCGCGCAACACCTGCCGTTCATCGCGGGGATCATACTTTCCGAGCCTTCGGATCGTGGAAGTAAGCGAACTCCGTTCGCTGTCTGAAAGATGCAGATACCGGAAAACGGCTTCGCTCGCATCGCTCCCCAATTCGCCGAGCAAAATCGCCGCTTTTTGAATTCCCGATATATACGGATACGCCGTTTTGATAAAATCGCTCATGTATGCCTCGAAAATCGCAGAATGCCGACCGTCGTTTTATTTGATATACTGTATCGGAAATCGTACAAAAAAGATAGAGCATCTCGAAAAACTGACCTTTAGCGATTTTTTCGAGATACTGACGAGTTGTAAGTCGCTGTAGTATCGCGAGTTACAACATCGCATTTTCAAACTTACCTCTAAAAACTGCAGTTTTTAGAGGTCCCCGATAGTACATTTTTTTGTTTTATATTATAATAAAAGGGTTGTTTGCCTATCGTCCGAGGTATAGACAGGAGGGAGGGTCCTTGTGGTATTCACGTATGTCGTCGCCTATTTTTCCGTAGCCGTCGTCTGTTTCGCTATTGCCGTTGTCATCGGAACAAAGCTCACACGCGATGTCGGAAGCGAATCGGAAATGCGCGCATTCAAAGGCGTCATTTCCGCATACGCCGTTTTTTTAATAACGAACGCGGTATGGGTATGGTGCAATTACGGCTACCTTCCCGCTTCATGGGGCTATCTGCTGAGCAGCATGAATATAATCGCACTGGGCTTGTGCGCATTCTTTTGGTTCCAATACACGGAATTGAAACTGCACTCTTCTCTATGGCAGTCGAAAGTATTCCGCTTCCTGTACCCCGTGCCGATGTGCATCATCATTTTTCTCTCTCTTTTGTCTCCGTTTACGGGATGGCTTTTTTACTACAGTACCGCAGGCAATTATGTCCACGGCCCGCTCTACGGCATTCAGCTGGTACTCGATATTTCCTATCTTGCATTCGCATCCGCCCATGCCGTCATCGCTTCCAAGCGTACAAAAATCGCTGCAAAGAAAAAAGAATACTTTACGCTCATCGCGTTTTTGTTTTGTCCCTTCGCCGCCGGCGTCATCGATGCGATAATCCCGAACTTGCCGATCGTAGAAACGGCGATGCTGTTTGCGATCTTTATCGTTTTTGCAAATCTCCAAGAATCGCAGATTTACAGCGACGCGCTGACAGGATTGAACAACAGGCGGCTTGCCGACGAGTGGCTTTTGAATAAGCTTCCGTCGGTTTCCGCTCTTCGACCGCTGTTTTTTTTTATCACCGATATAAACAGTTTTAAACACATCAACGATACGTACGGACATTTGGAAGGCGATAACGCGATCAAGACCGTCGCGGAAACGTTTCAGGATATCGGGCGAATGTATCACAGTTTTATAGCGCGCTGGGGCGGAGACGAATTTATCATAATCGCCGAAGCCCAACACATACCGGAGCCGGAATCGTTCATAAAAACAATACGGAATATGCTTGCCGAAAAATTGCAAAAGAGAGAGCTTCCCTACGAACTGACGCTCAGTATCGGCTATGCGATGTGTACCACAGCCGACGAATCTCCGGCTTCGCTCATCGCCAGAGCCGACGGCATGCTGTATCAAGATAAAAAAGCGTATTACCATACGCGAAAGCAGTTCAGACGATAAACGAAGGATGCCTCTTTAACAAGATCCGACGCGTATATATCGATGTCCCCTATGCAAACCGTCACATAAGGGAACACACAAAAAAAACAAGTAACGCAATGCGTCAATGGCAACACGGTGAATTGACGCAGAGCCGATATTTTGCTATGATAACCGAACATCGCCCGGATGGTGGAATTGGCAGACACGCTAGCTTCAGGTGCTAGTGAGCGTACGCTCATGGGGGTTCAAGTCCCCCTCCGGGCATATTCGAATATTTCAGAAAAAAATCACGTCTTAACATATTAATCGCAATCAAAAATACGATTCGGGACTTGAACCACGGAGCGAGCGCCGAGCAGGGCGAGGAAGAGGCGGCAGGGATGCCGCCGGAAGCGAGCGCAGGCGTCCCGAAGGGGGCGTACAGGATGTACGTACCCGGAGGGATTCAAGTCCCCCTCCGGGCAAGAGCTCGCAAATCCGAGCAGTGCGCAGGATTTGCGAGCGTCTCCGATAAAAGAAAAACGGCTTGCCGTTTTTCGCCTCTCGACTTAATCAGAGCAAATCCGAGCAGTGCGCAGGATTTGCGAGCGTCTCCTATGAAAGAAAAACGGCTCGGCCGTTTTTCAGCTCCAGACTTAAAAAAGCAAATCCGAGCAGTGCGGAGAAATCGCGAGCGTCTCCTATGAAAGAAAAACGCTGCAGGCGTTTTTCAGCTCCAGACTTAAAAAAGCAAATCCGAGCAGTGCGGGACTTGCAACGAGCGCGAAGCGCGAAGTTCCCCGCGCAGCAAATCGCGAGCGTCTCCTATGAAAGAAAAACGCTGCAGGCGTTTTTCAGCTTCCGACTTTTTCGTGAACTATATCTTTAAATTTCTTGACACATTAATCGCAATCAAAAAATATCGGGACTAAACTCCCTGTAAATCATCGCTTTTTTCATATAAAATACAAGTTATGGTTAAGAATATAATTCTTTGTGATGACCACGCGCTGTTGAGAAACGGAATAAAAAGCTGGATAGAAACTCACTCAAAATACAAAGTTACGCATGAAGCGGGAACGTGGACGGAATGCGAAAAAATTATCGAAGCGTTTCGTGCGTCCGACTGTCGCTCGTCCGATTCTCCGAACAACCATATCGCCGTCGTAGATATTTCGTTCAAAGCCGAATATTCGCCGGCAGCCCACGAAGAAAATTGCGGTTTTGAAATAATCCGCCGTTTTACCGCGCTCGGCGTTCCATGCATCGCGTATTCAAGTCATGATTCGGGAGGATTTGTAGAACACGCCGTAAGCTGCGCAGTCGGAGCAAAAGGTTTTGTTTCAAAAAATGCGGATGAAGAAATTTTGCTCGCAGCGATTCGTGCGGTGTCCGACGGAAAAACATACATTCAAGCGGAACTTGTAACAGGCCTTTTGGAAGTGAACTGCATAAGTCGGACGTTTACCAAAAAAGAAAAACTGCTTTCGGATGCTCTGACGATCCATAACACAAACGCCGAAGTTGCCGCCGCGCTCGGCATCACCGAAAAAACCGTTGTAAATTATCTTACAATTTTGTATGACAAAGCAGGGGTAAAAAACAAACTTGAATTCTTGGAAAAGATGGGGAAGTTATGAAAACTTTTTGTAAAACATTTTATAAAACGGCACTGCTTTGCGCGGCGGCACTCGCTTTGAACATTGCAGCTTTCTTACTCGTCACTTATTTGCGGCTTCCCGTTTTTATGGACACGATTTTTACGGTCGCTCTCGTTTTTTATGCGGGGCTTGTGCCGGCTTTGATCGTCGCAGCTCTCTATAATCCGATTATGACGATTTTGCTTTGCGTAATTAACGGAACGGAAATCTTTTACTTTGATTCTTTGTATGCGATCTGCGGAATCCTGATCGTCATTTCGACTTGGATTTTCAGCCGCAACAGAAAAGAATTCCTTTTCAGTCATACCGTTACGGTTTTATATCTTTTGATTATCGCATTCGTATCCGCTTTTTTAACCTGTTTTTCCGCAAGCGCGCTGAACACGTTTATTCGTCCGCTTTTCGGAAACTTATCGCGGTTTTCCGCAATCGACGATTTTTACATCGCTTTTCAAAATTTAAAATTCGGGACATTCCTTTCATATCTTTTGCCGCGTATCCCGATCATCGTGCTGGACAGGCTGATTTCCACTTTTTTAGGCTACGGAATATATAGAGTGATTAAACTATGGACGAGCAGCAATTACAGGATTTACTTTCCGCTTTAAACCTTTACACGTCGTTTTTTCTCTTTTTGATCGTGCTTTGTTTTGCATCTTTTGTCGCGGTTCTTTTTAGTCTGATCCACAATATAAAAAACCGCAAAAATTTACAGGGAAATCGGGAGTTTGTTTCGGAAATCATTCAGACGCAGGAAGCGGAGCGAAACCGTATAAGCCGGGAACTTCACGATACGGTAAGCCAAAACATAAAAACCCTTCTTCTGAAAGAAAAAGAACTTTCGGCAATTTTGTATGATTCCGATTCCAAAAGCGATGAAATACAATTCAAAATCGAAAAAATCATCGATCTTGAAAAACAAAATCAAAAGCAGCTCAGAACGATCATTCGAAACCTTGCAGTTCCGGCTGTCGGCAACATTCCTTTTAAAACCGTCATAAACGATTTGTGCGAGCAGTTCAAAGAGCAAAGCGGCATAGACTGCTCGTTTTTCGTTTCTCCCGACGTTGTGCTTGACGATTTTTCAAAAGAGCAAAAACATCACATTCTGCGGATAATTCAGGAAGCCTTGAACAACGCAAAAACGCACGCAAAAGCAAGCGAGACAAGCATTGTCATAAGAAAAGTAAGCCGCAACGGAAACGACCGCCGTTCCGAGCCGGTCCCGGAGCAAAACTTGCAGACCGGCGAAGATTCTATTTGCATAATGATTTTTGACGACGGGCAGGGCTTTGCCGGCGCCGCACAAATTGAAAGCGGACTATATTCGCAAAACCACTTCGGCATGAGCGGAATGGAAATGCGTGCAAAACTTTTGGGCGGTTCTCTTGTTGTGCAAAGCACTGCGGAAGCCGGAACGGAAGTGCGACTGGAAATTCCGGTACGTAATTGCGGCTCATGAACCGATAAAATACGATCCGATTCAGTCATATATCCCGAAGTTTTGACTTTCCTATTTGTCCCGATTTTTTCGGGAGTAAACTCCCTATCATGTAAGCAAAAATACGTGTAGAATTATTCCGAATAAAAGGGAAATAATCGGCAGCCGCCTCAAGTTCGACCCGAAAGACGCGGAACAGGGCGTATTTGAACGGAGGTTTGTCCCTCCCTCTAATAAGTACGATAAAAAGCGCCGTCTGAAATATCGCCGTCGCTGGAGTCTAAAGCCGAAAAACGCCAAAGCGTTTTTCTTTTATGGGAGACACTCGCGATTTCTGTGCATTGCTCGAAATCGCAGCGTTCTTATCTCGAGTTTGCGCGGATGTTTGCAGAAAACGTGTATACGTAGTGTTTTGATAAAGATCGCATGAATACGATACGCTTTATTTTGCAAACTCGACTATTAAACGTGTGCGCGCACGCGCACGGCTAAAAACTTTTTCGGAAATTAATATTTCCTGCAAAAGTTTTTATGGGAGTTGTTTAATATGAAACAAAGTAACGTAAAACGGGCAGTAAACCTTACTGCATTGGTATTGGCAGCAGGGCTGCTGATATTATTGACAGGCTGTCCTCAAACAAGTAACTTTGAGCCTCAACCGGACAGTCTTAAACCTCAAACGGTAACAATCACCGTAACAGGAGATACCGGCGTAAAAAGCATTAAGCCTGAAAATGTAACTGTAGAGAAAAACACGAAATGGAAAACCGTTAAGGATAAAATCACGGTAGAATATGACAAAGGCTTTGAGGCGGCAGACTTTACGCTGGGCAGTAAAAACGGAGTATACTTGGAAGACGATTATGTCTTTAATACGGACAAAACCGTATGTGCCCTTTCAAAACGGCAAGGTACATCCGACCCTGAAAAGATTACAATCACCGTAACGGGAGATGATAATGTAACCGTAAACGAGCCTAAAACCCTTGAAGCTGCAAAGGATACAAAATGGAGCGCGATTAAGGCTGCTGTAGCGGAAAAAATCAGCTATGAGAAAGGCTATGAGGCAAAAGGCTTTAAGCTGGATAATGAAACCGGGCAGGACTTGGAAGACAGTTATGTCTTTGATACGAACAAAACCGTATGTGCTCTTTCAAAACCGCAAGGTTCCCCCGCCCCTGAAAAGATTACAATCACCGTAACAGGAGATGCTAATGTAACCGTAAACGAGCCTAAAACCTTTGAAGCTGCAAAGGGTACAACATGGAGTGCGATTAAGGATGCTGTAGCGAAAAAAATCAGCTATAAGGAAGAGTATGAGGCAAAAGGCTTTAAGCTGGATAATGAAAGCGGGCAGAACTTAAAAGACGGTTATGCCTTTAATGAAAATAAAACGGTCTTTGCTCTTAGTAAGAAAAAAAATACTGGTATTTTTAGGACCGACGGAAACGGCATAATAACGGGTTATACGTGTACACAGGCAGAGCTTCCTGCTATTCTTGAAATCCCCGCCCAAATAGAGGATGAAGTAATTACCTCAATAGGCAACTCTGCTTTTAAAGGCTGTACGCTCTTAACCGAAGTAAAACTGCTTGCAAGTCTTACCTCAATAGACACCTCTGCTTTTGAAAATTGTACGGGCTTAACCGAAGTAAAACTTCCTGCAAGCCTTACCTCAATAGATGTGAAAGCTTTTAAAGACTGCCCCATCGAAACGCTTTACATAAACTGCGATATCAACGGCACAATTATCGACAATCTTACACAAGAGGCTTCGGTAAGGCAGCACTTAAAAAATCTTACGCTCGGTGCGAGGGTTACTACGATAGGCGAGTATGCTTTTTACTACTGTACGGGCTTAACCGAGGTAAAACTGCCTGCAAGCCTTACCGAAATAGGTGAGAGAGCTTTTAAAGAGTGCCCCATCGAAACGCTTTACATAAACGGCGATATCAAAGACACAATTATCGGCAATCTTACACAAGAGGCTTCGGTAAAGACACACTTAAAAAATCTTACGCTCGGTGCAGGGGTTACTACGATAGACTCGTCTGCTTTTTCCGGCTGTACGGGCTTAACACGTGTAGACCTATCCGGCTGTACAAGCCTTACCTCAACGGGCGCGTATGCTTTTGAAGGCTGTACGGGCATAACCGAGGTAAAACTTCCTGCAAGCCTTACTTCAATAAGCAACTCTGCTTTTAAAAGCTGTCGGGGCTTAACACGTGTAGACCTATCCGGCTATACAAGCCTTACCACGATAGGCGACTCTGCTTTTAAAGGCTGTACGGGTTTAACCGAAGTAAAACTGCCTGCAAACCTTACCACAATGGGCAAATCTGGTTTTGAAGGCTGTACGGGTTTAACACGTGTAGACCTATCCGGCTGTACAAGCCTTACCGAAATAGGCGAGTCTGCTTTTGACGGCTGTACGCATTTAACCGAGGTAAAACTGCCTGCAAGCCTTACTACAATAGACGCCTCTGCTTTTGGCGGCTGCCCCATCGAAACGCTTTACATAAACTGCGATATCAAAGACACAATTATCGGCAATCTTACACAAGCGGCTTCGGTAAAGGCACACTTAAAAAATCTTACGCTCGGTGCAGGGGTTACTACGATAGACTCGTCTGCTTTTAAAGGCTGTATGAGCTTAACCGAAGTAAAACTGCCTACAAGCCTTACCTCAATAGGTGAGAGAGCTTTTGAAGACTGTACGGGCTTAACCGAGGTAAAACTTCCTGCAAGCCTTACTTCAATAAGCAACTCTGCTTTTAAAAGCTGTCGGGGCTTAACACGTGTAGACCTATCCGGCTGTACAAGCCTTACCTCAATAGGCGAGTCTGCTTTTTACGGCTGTACGCACTTAACCGAGGTAAAACTGCCTGCAAGCCTTACTACAATAGACGCCTCTGCTTTTGGCGGCTGCCCCGTCGAAACGCTTTACATAAACTGCGATATCAAAGACACAATTATCGGCAATCTTACACAAGCGGCTTCGGTAAAGGCACACTTAAAAAATCTTACGCTCGGTGCGGGGGTTACTACGATAGGCGAGTCTGCTTTTAGAGGCTGTACGGGCATAACACGTGTAAACCTATCCGGCTGTACAAGCCTTACCTCAATAGGCAAGTCTGCTTTTGAAGGCTGTACGGGCTTACCACGTGTAGACCTATCCGGCTGTACAAGCCTTACTACAATAGACGGAAGTTATTCCAAAGGAGCTTTTTACGGCTGTACGGGCTTAACCGAAGTAAAACTGCCTGCAAGCCTTACTACAATAGGCTCCTATGCTTTTAGCGACTGCCCCATCGAAACGCTTTACATAAACTGCGATATCAAAGACTCAATCAGAAATCTTACACAAGAGGCTTCGGTAAGGCAGCACTTAAAAAATCTTACGCTCGGTGCGGGAGTTACTACGATAGGCGCGTATGCTTTTGAAGGCTGTACGGGCTTACCACGTGTAGACCTATCCGGCTGTACAAGCCTTACCTCAATAGGCGAGCAAGCTTTTTGGGGCTGTACGGGCTTAACACATGTAGACCTATCCGGCTGTACAAGCCTTACCTCAATAGGCGACTCTGCTTTTTCCGGCTGTACGCACTTAACCGAAGTAAAACTGCCTGCAAGCCTTACCGAAATAAGCACGACTGCTTTTTACGCCTGCCCCATCGAAACGCTTTACATAAACTGCGATATCAAAGACTCAATCAGAAATCTTACACGAGCGGCTTCGGTAAGGCAGCACTTAAAAAATCTTACGCTCGGTGCGGGGGTTACTACGATAGGCGAGAAAGCTTTTTGGGGCTGTACGGGCTTAACACATGTAGACCTATCCGGCTGTACAAGCCTTACCTCAATAGGCGAGTATGCTTTTAGAGACTGTACGGGCTTAACACATGTAGACCTATCCGGCTGTACAAGCCTTACCTCAATAGGCAAGTATGCTTTTTACGGCTGTACGGGCTTAACACATGTAGACCTATCCGGCTGTACAAGCCTTACCTCAATAAGCCAGCCTGCTTTTGAAGACTGTACGCACTTAACCGAGGTAAAACTGCCTGCAAGCCTTACCTACATAGGCAAGTCTGCTTTTTCCGGCTGTACGGGCTTAACACATGTAAACCTATCCGGCTGTACAAGCCTTACCTCAATAGACAACTCTGCTTTTTCCGGCTGTACGGGATTAACAGGTGTAGACCTATCCGGCTGTACAAGCCTTACCGCAATAGACTACTCTGCTTTTTCCGGCTGTACGGGTTTAACCGAAGTAAAACTGCCTGCAAGCCTTACCCAAATAGGCTACTATGCTTTTAAAGGCTGTACGGGCTTAACACGTGTAAACCTATCCGGCTGTACAAGTCTTCCCTCAATAGGCCAGTCTGCTTTTTCCGGCTGTACGGGCTTAACACGTGTAGACCTATCCGGCTGTACAAGCCTTACCTCAATAGACACCTCTGCTTTTAAAGACTGTACGCACTTAACCGAGGTAAAACTGCCTGCAAGCCTTACCTCAATATTGATGGATGCTTTTAAAGACTGCCCCATTGAAACGCTTTATATAAACTGCGATATCGAAGGCAGAATTATCGACAATCTTACAAAAGCGGCTTCGGTAAAGCAGCACTTAAAAAATCTTACGCTCGGTGCGGGGGTTACTACGATAGACTCGTCTGCTTTTTCCGGCTGTACGGGCTTAACACGTGTAGACCTATCCGGCTGTACAAGCCTTACCTCAATAGGTAGCTCTGCTTTTTACGGCTGTACGGGCGTAACCGAGGTAAAACTTCCTGCAAGCCTTACCACAATAGACGCGTCTGCTTTTTCCGGCTGTACGGGCTTAACACGTGTAAACCTATCCGGCTGTACAAGTCTTCCCTCAATAGGCCAGTCTGCTTTTTCCGGCTGTACGGGCTTAACACGTGTAGACCTATCCGGCTGTACAAGCCTTACCAAAATAGGCAACTATGGTTTTGACGGCTGTACGGGATTAACCGAGGTAAAACTGCCTGCAAGCCTTACCTCAATAGGCACGTCTGCTTTTAACAACTGCCCCATCGAAACGCTTTACATAAACTGCGATATCAAAGACACAATTATCGGCAATCTTACACAAGCGGCTTCGGTAAAGGCACACTTAAAAAATCTTAGGCTCGGTGCGGGGGTTACTACGATAGGCTTGTCTGCTTTTAAAGGCTATACGGGCTTAACACGTGTAGACCTATCCGGCTGTACAAGCCTTACCTCAATAGCCGGAAGTTATTATTCCGAAGGGGCTTTTGAAGACTGTACGGGTTTAACCGAAGTAAAACTGCCTGCAAGCCTTACCTCAATAGGCTATGCAGCTTTTAAAGGCTGTACGGGTTTAACGAGCGCGGTTTTTGCAGATACTACCGGCTGGATTGTGTATGATATTCTTCCTGGCGGCAGCACACCGATATCTATAAGTTCAAGCAATTTGGCTGCTCCCGCAACTGCTGCCGTGTATTTACGCGAAACAACCGCTCACGGCGGTTATTGCAATAACTACTGGAAGAAAAATTAGAAAAAATCGGTAATTACAGAGGTTTATACTTTACTGCCGTTTTTCAAAATAAGGGGAACGGCAGGGGGTTAAACCTGATTGGACAGTAAACAGGGCTTGCAAAGCCAAAAGGATTTTATACTATGAACAAATCTATTTTTTCAACATATCATAACGCCGAAAACAGAGTAACCTCTACGATACTGGCGGTTTTGGAACGGCTGAGCAATCCGACGCTGTCGGCCGTTTTTCAGGGCATAGAAGAAGAAAATAACTTTAAAATGATTACTTTCGAGAATCAATATAAAAACGGCAACTCCGTACCGGATGCACGAATTTGTGCATCGTTCGACTATATCATCGAAACGAAAATCGAAAAAAATGCCGTCGATAGTGCTCAGCTGCAACGGCACCGCGCCAATTCAAAAAAGGCCAAACTCATCGTTTTAACGCCCGACAACGACTGCCCTCAGTGCATTACGGATATGATGGGCAAAAAAAAGTCCGGTTCGAACATCATATGGAGTAATTTTGACGACTTATACGCTATACTGCGTACGGTAAAAGAAGAAGTAACGATTATACCGCACGAGATTTTTTTGCTTTCGGAGCTGCTGGCATTCTTTGAAGAGGAGGGCTTACTGAACGCAAATTTAAACAATGAACAGAAAAAATATGCAGTCATTGTTCCCGCACGGGAAGCCTGGCCGTTTTACAATAAATACGGCATCTACCGCTGCCAAGAAAGCAGATATTTTAGGCCTACAAAGTATATGGGTTTTTATGCGGACGGGCAAATTCAAACCCGCATCCCCGAAATTATCGGTTCCGTAGAGAGCCTGATTCTAAACGACGACGCAGCGCTTGATCAAGCCGATGTCAAGACCTGCATGGGTAAACGGGAAGAAGTAATAAAGCGGCTGCAGGAATTTAAAAAGATTTACCCTAAGACCGACCCATATAACAGCACACCCTACAAGTATATGGTATTGGCAAAACAAGGAGATACAAACCGAGTCGTTTCGATCAAAGCCCCGATTAAAAACGATAAAAAAGCATACAGCGGGCGGAATTTCGCCTTCGTAATGAAGCAAGCCTACGTCCCCATCGACGAACTGCAAAAAACAACAAAAACATCCGAATTAACACTGCTGTAAATTTACGCTAAAAATATACAGCATTGCTTCCTCAATCGCAAAGGGCGAAAATCACAGCCGTAACAGCTCATCTTTTACACCCCTTTCCGAACTCTGCACCTTTACTGCTATTCGCCTGTTTTGTTTATACTTGAAGCCGTTATCGTCTCTCTTTTAAGCGAACCGATCGCCTTAAAAAATCCTATCGTAAAAGAAACGCCGGTAGCAACACCGTTTAACTTAAACAGAGAACTGTCGCGGAACCCGATAAAATCCATGCAGGATTTTTACGAAGCAGCTCAACAAGCACGATAATAGGGCATCTAACCACGTTTTTAGAGATGCCCAATAATAACCATTCCGGCTGTTTTATAAGTCAAACAAAAAGCGGTCGGAGTGTTAAACGGTAGGGTCTTAACAGGAGAGTCTCCGGTTCTTACCGCGTCTTACGCGGCGGTAGTTGGTACCACGACGCGGATTACACCGCTTGTGCGTATCGAGGCCACAGCCGCCCCAACTACCACGCCGGCTACGACGGCGGCCCCTACAGCGGTCTTGGTTTGCGGCCGGTTTGCAGACCATGATTAAAACTGCACGTTCGTGTGCAGTTTTAATCGATGCAATTTGTGTCAGGGGGCTGCCTCAAAAGTTTGTTAATTTTTCGGACAGCCCCGTGTAGAATAATGGGGAAATAACTTAATAGAAGGACATAAAATATGAAAAAAGAATATTCAATCAAACTAAGGTTTTGCCGAAATGACAATGAACCTGATAATACACTTTTCGGTACCGACTCGGCCTATATGTCTCCTACTGCTTACAAGGAAATTTTTGGAAAAAAGCTGGACGGAACAAACAGAGAAAATCGGTTTATAAAAATATCGCACAATAATAATTCTATTTACCGAATTTTACGAGGCGTTCCGCATAACATTCTTTCAAAAGACATTATCTATATGGACAGCGACGGAAAGAATATCCTTAACAACAACAGCGACAGCGATGATAAAAATGATAAGATTGAACTGGAAATAATCCCTGTTTCGTGGTTTTCATTCTATTGGCATACTTCAAATATAATGGCCCGAATTTCTTTTAAAACCGGATTTTATTCAATCATTCTCGGGCTTATTTCGGTCGTCCTTTCCGTGTGGCAAATGTTTTTCAGGTAACGGGTTAGGGATAGCAGCGGAAATTGCCTCAAGGCAGAACTTGACGATAAGCCTACCTCCGTATATATTGTAATATATACAAAGTTACCTCTAAAAACCGCAGTTTTTGGAGGTTCCCATACGGAGGTGCCGATATGGTTTGTACAAAAGTGTTCACAAGCGGAAACAGTCAGGCGGTAAGAATCCCTAAAGAATTTCATATCGATTTTTCCGAATTATTCATCAAGAAAATCGGCTCATCAATAATTCTGACCCCAAAAGAAAGTAAGTGGGAAAATCTTAAAAGAAGTCTTTCCGAGTTTTCCGATGATTTTATGTCGGAAGGAAGAAATCAACCGGCAATGCCAAAACGGGAATTTTAAAGTTTAATGTATTTGCTGGATACAAATATCTGTATTTTCCTCATAAAAAATAAAAATCCGTATTTAAGAAAAAAAATATTTAACTGTAAAAAAGAAGAATTGTTTCTTTCCGCTATTACAATTGCGGAGTTGGAGTACGGTGTTTCAAAAAGTCAATGTAGAGAAAAGAATCGCCGGGCGCTTTTGGATTTTTGTGCCGATTTTATTAACATAATAGATTTTACTACAGAAGATACGGAAACATACGGAATGATTAGAGCCTATCTTGAAAACAAAGGTATTCCGATCGGACCTTTTGATACACAGATTGCCGCCCAAGCGTTAGCAAGAAATCTTACTGTAGTTACAAATAATATAAGAGAATTTTCCCGAATACCCGAACTGAAAGTCGAAGACTGGACAAAAGAATCATAAAAGGTTTAACTTCGACCGCTGAATAGGCGGCTCTGGTTAACCTTATCAATTTCCAATAGACAAAATATTTAAAGGTGTGGTAAAATAATCCCACGAGGAGATACAAATGCCGAGAATAGTTCCAATAAGAGATTTAAAAAATACTACTGTAATTTCACAAATATGCCATGAGGATAAAGAGCCTATTTTTGTTACGAAAAACGGTTATGGAGACATGGTAATTATGAGCATGGAAACCTATGAAAAAAATCTTTTTCTTTCCGATGTTTATGGTAAACTTGAAGAAGCAAAGCAGGACATGAAAAACGGCAGATATTCCTCCGCTGAAGATGCGGTTACTCGTATAAGGGAAAAACATGGTCTATAATGTTCGTATTTTTTACGCAAAAAGAGATTATAATAATTTAATATAAATAAAATCTAACACCCGTAATTTATCCTGCTTGGGACACGGAGACTTTTTGCGGTAATGTGCAGCTAAGGTTCAGAAAGAATCCGGTTGATTCCGGAAGCAGCCGAAGCTTGAAACGCGAGAGGCTTTTTAATGTATTTTTTATGGAAAAGACTGCGGAAAAAAGTGGAACAATTTTTAAAGCCGCTTGGAATTATGGATTTTACGGATAAAATGTCTTACGAGTATGCAAAAATACGAAAAGATTTAGAGCTCGCAGGTACACCGATAGGTGCAAACGATTTGCTTATTGCCGCCGCCGCAGTGCATGAGAGAGCGTCTTATTACTCACAATACGGATGAATTTTCGAGAGTACCCGATTTGAAAATTGAAGATTGGGTAAAAGAGTGAAAACTTAACACTATAATTA